>JAOAHS010000016.1 GCA_026415135.1 Calditerrivibrio sp.
CAAATATCTTTACATACCTGAGGAAACAACAAAATGTGTTTTCATTACAAATAAAGAGGGTGTTCTTCTTGCTATTGCTGAAAAATTTAAAGATGATATCCCTTTTAGAAATATAAGGATTTTTAATGATGATAGGTTTAGAATTTTTGAGTAATATATAATCTTTTACTATTGCATTATTTTAAATCATCTGATATTTATGATTGATGGGAAAGTTGGGAAGAGTAGATTTATTCAGAGTAGTTTTTTTGTTGGTTATGTTATCATCCATATTAGCTTTATCATATCTTTTATCTTCACTAGCTTATGTTTATTATATACATAATATACCATTGCCAAAGGAACAAACGGCAAAAAAAATTGATTTTACTGTTTCAAAACAACTGAATTTTATAACACACATCTTTGCCAAGAAGGCTACCTTAGAACAAAATATTCAAAAATCACCTTTAGCAAAACCGATAAATTTTACTTTACTTGGTACTTTATTGACGGATAATTTTAAAAGTGCCATTTTGAAGATGGAAACTGGTATCAAAGTTATCAAACAGTATCAAAAGATAACTGAGGGAGTTATTTTATCACAGGTAAGGGATTTTTATATTATAGTAGATGTAAATGGTGTTAACAAAGTTGTAGAGTTGAACAAGGATTTTAAACATGAACCTACCAGTTCTGAAAACTTACCCCCTTTGTCATCTGTTGTTCCTATTCCCCAGGGGGCACAGAACTTTGTTATAGATAAAAGGCTTGTGGATGAACTGACGAAAGATGTGGGACAATTTCTTAAGGATGTGAGGATTATACCTTATTTTGAAAATGGTGTAACTGCCGGTTTCAAGTTCGATTTTGTAAGACAAGGGAGTTTGCTTGAACAAAATGGCATAAGACAGGGGGATAAGATAATTTCTATAAATGGTAATCCAGTTAAAACTACCGAAGACTCTTTCAAACTTTATAATATGTTAAGAACTGAAAAATTCATAAGTATTGTTTTGGAAGATCAAAATGGTAAGAGAACAGTAAACTATGAAATTCGCTAATTTGGAGGAAAATATGAGGATAAAGATATCTTTTTTTGCTTTTTTACTGATTTTTTTTGTTGGTCTTGTTGATGTATCTTTTACTGCTGATCAGAGTATGGATATAAAACAGATTATAGAGATAGCCAATCAGTTCAAAAAGGAGAAAAATTTAAAATTTAACTTTCAAAACATAGACATAAAACTTCTTACATATTTTATGTCTTCCGTTACCAACAAAAATATAGTTATAGATCCCACTATTAGTGGAAATGTTAGTTTTGTGTCGTCAACTAAGATAGGGATTAATGAAGCATGGGATATCTACTCATCCATATTAAAATCAATGGGTTTTATTATCATAGACAGAAATACACACTTGGAAATATTAAGAGAAGGAAATAGAAAAACTATACCTCCATTAAAAGATATCACTGGAAAATCTGATAAAATAGTAACTTTTACTTATCAACTTAATAGCGAACCCAATAATGCGCTTAATATTTTAAATTCTATAAAATCTCCAGCAGCTGTTATAAATTTACATAGACCAACAAATATGCTCATCATTACAGATTATGAGAATAATATTTCAACTATGCAGAATATCTTGAAAATAATTGATGATGATAATCAGAATCTTGAAGTAAAAAGTTATAAACTTAATTTCATAGATGAAAATATAGCTGTTAATGTGATTAGTAAGATGTTTGGAGATCTGGCTCAAAAAAATATCCCTTTTATAATTTCGGAAATAAAGGGGTATGGTTTTATTGTAAAGACACAAAAGAATATTTTTGTTGAACTCGAAAGTATGTTAAAACAGATAGATGTGGATAGTGCTACGAAGGATAATAGGAAGTTTTATACCTATCGTTTAGTTCATTCTAAGGCGGAAGAGATAGCAGATATCATAAATAAGTCTTTGGATAATATAAATCTACTGAACATTTTAGATAATGTATCTAAACAATCAACACAAATGCAACAGACTTCCCAAAATAAGCCAAAGATAATTGCGGATAAGTCTTCAAATGCCCTGATCATTTTGGCTAACAGTTATGAATACAGTTTGATAAAATCTTTAATAGAATCTGTGGATGTTAGGAAAAAGCAGGTCCTAATATCGGCATTGATTACAGAGGTATCAGAATCGGCAATAAAAGAATTAGGAGTAAGATGGCAGTTCTTTGGTAGTCAAGGTGGAGCAGCTTTCAAAGGTGGGTTGTCAGATACAGGTTTGTTTTCCCTTATGGGCAGTTCTGGGTTTGCGACCGGTTTTTTGAGTAGATCTGGTCAAAACCTAAAGATTGGTGATACATCGATGTTTTTTCCTGATCTTTTGTTTCTGTTTTCGTTGTTAAATCAAGGGACAGGTTTTAATATAATATCATCTCCCAAGATTCTGACTTTGGATAATGCCCCTGCACAAATTACGGTATCTCAAGTGGTACCTTTTGCTTCCTCTGTGAAATATGATATAAATGGTAACCCATTGATAGGCTATGATTATAAAGAGGTTGGAATAAAGCTTAAGCTTACCCCACGTATTTCTGAAAATAATGTAATTCTTGACCTCCATCAAGAGGCGAATGATGTGTTAGGCTATCAGAATCCAAAGGTTGGAACTATAGAGTATATGGTACCTATTACTTCAAAAAGGGAGATAGAGACTCAAGTAAATGTTGATAATGGAAAAACAGTTATTCTGGGTGGTATAGTATCAAAAAAGACCATAAAGACAATGGAAGGGATACCTTTTTTATCAGATATTCCACTTATTGGGCGACTTTTTAGATATGACAAAGATGATTTCAGTAGAACATACCTGTTTGTTTTTATAACACCTCATATTATTAACTCTCCTGAAGATCTTGCTAAGATTACAGAGGAGCATCAAAAGCTGGCTGACGAGTTGAATAAAAAAATAAACGAACAGAAAGAGAAAAAGAAGAAACAGAATGAAGAAAGTAAAGAGTTGAAGTGGTATGAATAAGAATGAGAATATTGATGTAAATTTCACTGTTGAGTTCATGAAAGAGAATAATATTTTTTATGATACTACTACTGATACGCTTTTGATCACAGATGAAACACCGTTGTATATAATTGAAGATATTAGATTCAAGTATAAAAAGGTTTTTAAAACAAAAAAGATAAGTAACGATGAGTTTCTAAAAAGATTAGAGGAGCATATATCAAACAAAGTAAGCCCAATTATTGAAGATGAATCTGAAGAAACTGAGGAGATAGAGGATCTTTTGAAAGATTCGTCTGCTCCAGTTGTACAAATGCTAAATGCAACTTTTATAAGGGGGATAAGAGCTGGAGCTAGCGATATTCATTTTGAACCGTATTCAAAAGGGGTTAAAGTAAGATTCAGGATAGATGGACATCTTCAGGATGTTGATGATATAAGTCAAAGTTCGTATCAACAGTTGATTTCCAGAGTAAAAGTTATTGGTAAAATGAATGTATCTGAAAGGAGATTACCACAGGACGGTCGTGTTAGGCTTAAAATAGGTAGTAAAGAGATAGATCTAAGGATATCTACAGTTCCTACCGTTTTTGGCGAACGATTGGTTTTAAGAATTCTGGATAAATCAAATAGGTTGGTGGAGCTGGAAGAGCTTGGTTTATTGAAGGAGGACTACGAGGTTATTGAAAGAGTAATAAAAAAGCCCCATGGCCTTATATTGGTTACAGGTCCTACTGGCGCAGGTAAATCCACAACACTTTATAGTATCTTGCAAAAGATAAAGTCACCGGAGAAAAATATTATCACTATTGAAGACCCTGTGGAGTATCAGATAGATGGAATAAGTCAAATACAGGTAAAACCTAAAATAGATTTGACTTTTGCCAATGGCCTTAGAAGTATTCTTAGACAGGATCCTGATGTTATAATGGTGGGGGAGATCAGGGATTTGGAGACTGCTGAAATAGCTCTTCATGCCTCAATGACAGGTCACCTTGTGTTATCCACACTGCATACGAACGATGCACCCTCCTCTGTTATAAGACTTATAGATCTAGGGGTACAACATTTTTTGGTAGCTGCATCTTTAGAATGTGTAGTGGCCCAAAGATTGGTTCGCAAGATATGTGATAGTTGTAAAAGTGCTTATGTACCAACTGAAGCTGAAAAAGAGATTTTTGATGAAGAGATAAAGTTACTATATAAAGGTAATGGGTGTGAGGAGTGTTTAAACACAGGGTTTAAAGGAAGAATTGGGGTGTTTGAGGTCTTTAATATAACTGATGATGTTAGAAGAATGATCATGAATATTGAAGAGTCTAATAGGTTAAAACAATATTTTATACAAAAGGGTAACAAAACGTTATTTAAAGACTCACTAATAAAAGTGAAGATGGGAATAACTACATTAGAGGAAGCATTAAAGCTCTCTGTAGAATAGACTATGGGAAAGTATATCATAAAAGGGATCAATGAGAAAGGGGAAAATATAAGTTTAAAGCTCTTTTTTTCTTCTGAAGAAGAGTTGAATAATTTTTTAAAGACAAAAAAGATTATCCCAGTCAGTATCAAAGAAAGTCGAAGTATACTCTCCTTTATGGGACAACGTATAACTGATCTTGAACTTTCTTTAGTACTTTTTCAATTGGGTATGATGCATAAAAAGGGGGTGCCATTAAATGATTGTTTTGATATATTGATAGATCAGACGGAAAAGCCTTTTTTAAAAAAGATATTTAATGATATAAAAAATGATATAGAAAAAGGGTTTACTTTAAGCAAGGCCTTGTCAAATTATGATTTAATACCTAATTTTATAGTGGAGATGGTTAAAGTAGGAGAGGCTTCTGGTAATATTGATGAGATTTTGATATCGGCAAGTAGATACATTGAAAGAAGGTCAGAATTGAAAAATAGATTTATTACAGCATTGATTTATCCTTCAATAGTTCTTTTAGTTGGGTTGATAGCTGTTATGGTAATAGCTGTTTTTGTAACACCGAAAATAACTACAATATATGCAAATTTTGGAAAACCACTACCTTTAGAGTTGCTGGTTGTTGACAATTTATCAAAATGGCTGTTATGGGTTTTTAAACTCTCTCCAATATGGATTTTCTTGATTTTTTGGTATTATAGAAAATATGTAAAGGGTAGATTAGGTGAGATGGTTTTAAGTAAAATCCCCTTTGTGAAAACAATCTATGATGAGATTAGTCTTACCTCTTTTGCTTATGTGCTTGGGATGCTTCTTAAGGGCGGAGTACAGCTGGAAAAGGCATTTGATATGGGTTCTGAGGTGATCAAAGGGAATCGATACTATTTACATCTAAAAAATATTGCCCAAAAAATATTTATAGGAACAAGCTTAAGGGTTGCTCTAGTGAAGGAATCTGTTTTTCCGGAAGATTTTATAAAGCTTTTTGCTACAGGAGATGAAGTGGGGAATGTTGAAGATATGGCTGAATTGGTTGCTCAGATATACGAGAAAAATGCTTCCAGAAAGATCGCTATTTTACTGGCATATTTAGAACCAGCAATTGTGATATTTTTAGCGATTTTAGTTGGTGGTTTTATAATGGCAACTTTGTTGCCTATTTTGAATCTAAGCTTAAAATAGTTATAGTAAGGGAGGCTTTATGAAAAAAGGTTTTACTCTTATTGAGATTTTAGTGGTACTTGTGATTCTATCGTTGATTGCAGCAGTGGTAATACCTCGCTTTACAGGGCGGGTAGATGAGGCAAAGATTGATACGACTAAGTTGCAGTTAAAAGAGATCAAGAGAGCCCTTGAAATGTTCAAACTTGACAACGGTTTTTATCCTAATACGGATCAAGGACTTAAAGCATTGGTAGAAAAACCCACTCTCCAACCTGAACCCAAAAAGTGGAAAAAGTATTTGGATACACTTCCTAAGGATGGATGGGGAAATGATTTTGTATATGTTTCACCTTCAGATAAGAACCCCTTTGAATTGAAATCCAAAGGACCAGATGGGGAATTGGGTACGGGGGATGATCTGAACATATGGGAGATGCAGTGAGCTATGACTAATCGTTGGAGTATTGCTTGAAAAAAGGGTTTACTCTTATTGAGATTGTTTCTTCTATACTTATATTTGTTTTATTTATGTCAGTTATTTATATGATATTTTCAAGAAACATGAAGGAACAATTAGAAATTAAAGAATCGATCCTTTCTTTGAATTTTTTCAAAATGAAATATTATAATATACCTCTATCTGATGAATATAAAAGTATGAATATGGAGAAAAGAAACGAAGGAGAATTGTTCGGTAAAAAGGAATTTTATTATGAAATAAGAATAAATGATAAACCAACTATATCGGTATATGCTATCGAGTAGGAGAAAAGGTTTTACGCTTGTTGAATTACTCGTGTATCTCACTTTGGCGGTAATAGTTTCATCAATTACCCTCTATATTTATGTTAATACATCATCTGGTTTAAGGGATTTAAAACAAAGCAGCTCAAATTATATAAAACTGCTTTCTGTACTTACTCAGCTTGAGAAACAGTTATTTTCGATTTATATGGATAATGTTAGCATAAGATTAAAGAATGGTAGACTCTCTTTTTATACTATGGTTCCTGTATTATATAGTGGTATTGTTAGAGCTGAATATTATTTCGATAAAGGTGAAAAGACCTTCCATTATGAAGAGTATCCTTATATAGATGGTCGTTTAGGTGAAAGTGGTTTGAAAAGAAATGTTCTTGGCAGATTTGATGAGGTTAAGTTTTATGCTTTGAAGGACGGAACTTGGACTGAGGAGTTAAGTGAAAAGGATAAAACAGGTGTGATAAAAATGGTTATAGATGGACAAGATCATTATTTGGTGTTGGAATGATTTTTTTACTTGTTTTATTTCTGGTTGCTGCACTTACTGTTGCCACTGTTGATATGAGCGAGGACTCTTTTATAGCGAAAAAATATATGAAGCATCTTGTTACTATTCAAGAGGTTAGGTTATTGGAAAAGACAGTATCTACTGTTTTCAAAGATATTTTTAAAAAAGATGATGCCAACATAGATTCATTGGAAGAAGATTGGGCTAAACCATATTTTTTCCCTACAAAATTGGGTAATATTACAATTGAAATAGTCGATCAGGAGAGGTTTCTCAATCCAAATTCTATTGTGGATCCCCAAGGGAAAATGATTGAGTCGGTTTATAGGAGGTATTTGAGATTGTTTGAGCATTTTAATATCCCCCAAAAGATTTTGGATAATATTGTTGATTGGATAGATAACAACACTACTCTAAATGCTAAGTTTGATAATGATACAGTTCCTATAAAAAATTCTATCATCAAGAGCTTGGATGAGTTAAGATATGTTAGTGGAGTTGATGATAAGATATTTTTCGGTGATATTGATAAAGGGGGATTTGTGCCAGGCCTAAGGACCTTTTTTTCACCTTTTAGTAATGGTAAGGTAAATATAAACACAGCAGGAAAATATGTTTTGCTGGGGTTAGATGAAAGAATGGACGAGCAGTTAGCTGATAGGATTATCGATTATAGAAAAGATAAAAGATTCAAATCTGTTGATGATCTTATCAATGTAAATGGTGTGACTATTGACATGATCTTTCGACTTAGACAGATTACTGATGTAAAAAGTGATAATTTTTTGGTATTGATAAAAATAGAAAAAGATGATAGCCTTATATTACTTTCTATGCTTTATAGGAGAGAAGGTAGCGATCTTAAAAAGATCTGGAGAAGGTTGGAGTGATAATAAAAAGCATTGATTTATCCACTGGTATCGATCTTGTTTGTAATGTAAATCCTATGAGATCGGAGATTGTTGTTCGTGAAGATAATAATATGGTCTATCAATCAGTGATTGCTGTGATGCCTGCGATAGATACTTCCTACCGTATAGTTAAGAGAAATCCAAAATTTAAGTCGATTACTGATTATGTAAAAGGTTTGTTAAAAATAGAGTCGATTTTAGATACTGATGATATTGTTGTTAGAGGTACACAGATAGATGGCGATAGGGATTTTGTCATTTTTACAGACAAATATAGTATAGAGACCTATAAAAAAAAGTACACCCAGATTAATATATTAGAGCATGAAGTTTCTTCGTTACTGAGGTTATTAGAATATAATAAAATAGTATGTAGCCGTCTACTACACTTCAATCAAGATTATTGTATAGAGATCACGTTTGATGGTGGTTATCTAAAGGGTGTTCATGTTTTGGATGTAGAGGAAGTAAATGATGTTGATAATGCCCTATTATCCGGTTTTATACCTAAGGGGTATAATGGTCCTATACTGAATAACCCCACCAATGATCCAACGAAAAATGTTGCATTTGGAGGAGCCTTATACTATTTTAGCAGTATTAATATAAACTTCCTACAAAAAGAGTCTTCAGCAGAGTCTATGATTTTTGTTTCATTAACGATGTTAATAGCTATATTTATCGTACTAAATGCAGCCTTGTTTGTGAAAACGTTTTTCCTTAATAAAAAGACAGACCAAATAGTTAAAGCTTCTATAATTGAACTAAACAAACTTAATATAAAAAATGCTGTTGACCCACTATCTCAGGTTAAAGGGGTTCTTGCTAATCTTAAAGAAAGGCAAGAGAAAGATCTAATTCCGATACTTGATAGGATAGGTTACGCAGTTTCACAGGTAAAAGGTATAAATATATATAATATGAATGCTACACCTGAGGAGATCTTTATTGAAGGGGATGCAGTATCGCAGGTAGAGGTAGATGATTTCAAAAAGAGATTACCAGCTGAGTACAATTTTAATACAATGGAAAGTGTCAAAGACCCCAAAGGTGTGTTTAAATTTAAATTACGTGGGAAACGATGACATGTTTAAGAGATTAAGTAATTTTTTAAAAACACTTGATGATACAGAAAAGAAAAGGTATCTTATTTTTACTGTTTTAATATTAGTTTTTGTATTTGGCAGTCTAACTTATCTGAACTACATCACTTTTGTAAAGCAGGAAAAACGCTATTTTTTGAAAAACAATGAATTTAAGCAGCTTGTACAGCTTGTTTCTGAAACACAAGCAAGGCTGCAAAATAGACCAAAAATTGATCATGCTATGATTGAAAAATTAGTTGGTGATTTAGGACTTTCCAAGCAGCTATTGTCAATTACTCTTTTTAATTCCTACAATCTTACCGGTTATGAGCTTGAGTTTGAGCAAATTCCTTCAGAAATATTTGTAAATCTTCTTAAGTTGTTTAATGAAAAGGGTATAATGCTTTACAGATTCAATATTCAACATTTACCAACTACAGGTAACTATAATGTTAAAATTATTTTATATTGATTCCAAAAGGTTATTGTTTATTATATTTTGTACAGTTTTCTTTATATCTTCTGTAGTTGTTTTTTTCCCCTATGATGTTATGGCATTATATTTCTTACAGAAGAATGGGGTTAATAGTAAAAACATATTAAAGAGGTTTCTGGGGATTGAGATCATTGATTTCAGTAAAGACAATGTTGGAATACCCAAATTAAAAGTGCGTTTGGGCATATCAGGACTAAATATAAGTATTGCAGATTTAAAGGGTTATTTTTATTACAACAGAGAGTTAGTAGTAAACAATCAGGAGTTGAAGTTAGGGGAACATGTAATTTTAAATGGCATTGAAGGTGTACTTAAGGGTGATATAAAATTAGATGTAAAAAATGTTGAACTCTTAAGTGTGAATGTTAAAGGAGATATTAATGTGAAGTCAACCCCATTGGGGATGGTGAATGTTGCTTGTTCTGGGACATCCAGATTTAGTTGCAAACTCGCTTCTAACACCTTATCAGGAGAATTTAGCGGAGTTCTTAAAAACGGGTTCTTGATTGGCGAATTCAACGGAACTGTTTTCGGAGCAGAAAAAAAAGGTGAAAGGGTAAATCTCTCTGTAAGGGAATTGTTAAAATGAATAAATTCAGGAACAATGCATATAAATTGAATATGTGTGGAAAAGAAGATATGGAATAGGGAGAACTGTTTGAGTATAGAAGTATGAGTGATAATATGTTAAAATTATTTAGGTTTGCATTTTTAGTTTTATTTTCAATGAATTTATACGCTGATAGAATAATTGTTTTTGAGGATGATTATAAAAAGGCTCTGATCTCATCTAAAATAACAAAGTCGGATCATAAGATGATACGGAAGTCTAAGGGTGGCTTTTATGTTTTGGATATGGATGAGAAAAAGCTCAGAAGTTCTGATATAAAGTATATTCCAGATTTGAAAATTTTTAGAAAATCGTCATTGCCAAATGATCCAGGTATTTCAAATCAATGGGCCATAACTAATACAAAATTAAACAGTTTATGGCTCGATAAAGGTTATAATTGTTCCAATGTGGTTGTGGCTGTGGTTGATACTGGTGTTGACTATACACACCCTGATTTAAGTATAAATATTTTGATAAATACTAACGAAATTCCTAATAACAATATAGATGATGATAACAATGGATTTAAAGATGATTACTACGGGTATGATTTTGCGTATGATGATAGTAATCCCATAGATGGTGATGGACATGGTAGTCATGTAGCTGGGATTATAGGAGCAGTGATAAATAATGGTATTGGTATTGCTGGGATATGCAATGTGAAGATCTTACCAATAAAAGTGTTAGATGATCATGGAGATGGCTATGTGAGCGATGTTTATGATGGAATTATATATGCAGCAGATAGGGGTGCTAAAGTAATAAATCTTAGTATGGAGGCAAATTCAACATACTCTGAATATATCCAATTATTTAACAATGCATTTAGCTATGCAAAATCTAAAGGGGTGGTAGTAGTTGCTGCTGCAGGAAATTTTGGATACAACCTTGAAAGTAGCACTGTTTTACCAGCATCTTTAAGAAATAATCACCCTAATATGTTTGTAGTTACATCTCATAACTCAAATAACAATTTGAGTAGTTTTTCAGATTATGGTGGTTTGGTGGTGGATATTGCAGCTCCTGGTGAAAATATTTATAGTACATTTAAAAATGGAGGATATATTTCAGACAATGGAACGTCTATGGCTTCACCTTTTTTGGCTGGTGTCATAGCTTATCTTTTATCTTATGAGCCTAATTTGAGTTTCCAGGAAATAAGAAACAGGATCTATAACGCAACGGTTTTCGATATTAATTTTTTGGGTAAAACTCTAACTGGTGGAAGATTAGATCTTTCAAAGCTATTTACAAACATTGATAGACCCATAATAACCAAGATAGATGATATTAGGCCTCTTTTTAATCAAACTGTCATGATTGAGGGTGCTTTTGAAAGGATTGACAATATTCTTTGGAATGGTAGAACAGTACCTTTTGAAAAGATAGACAATAACAGGATTAGATTTACAATACCTTTTTTACAACTTGGCGAAGATTATGGTGTTTTGAAAGGTGTGTATAATGGGCTGGGATCAAATAGTATAGTGATAAAGCCATCCGGTATAATGTTGGACAGTATAAAAATAAATTATAACATTTCGTATGGAACAATTATACCACTGGAGACAGGGTACTATTCTGTTAGTGGCTATACACCTTTAGGAAAAGGTATAAAGTTCTATGTTTCCTCTACAAGGAGTAAAGTTGCTTTAACAGTTTCTAAGATGGCAGTTAATACTTCTAACTCAAATTATACTGAAATATATGGTGCATTGGTGGATGACCAGGGTAACAAGTGGATTGTTACAGCATCTAATGGTAGTTATGTTTATGAAGAAATACCAAGCAATAGGCAGTATACATTTGTAGAAGTTTATGGTGGTTCATCATCTGGTGGGGGTGGTTGTTTTATTGCAACTGCTGCCTTTGGTTCATACCTTGATCCCCATGTTAAAGTTCTTAGAGAGTTTAGGGATAAGTATCTGATGACTAATACTTTTGGAAGATGGTTAGTGGAAAAGTATTATAAGTATTCACCCCCTTTGGCTGAATACATAAAAGATAAAGAGTTATTTAAGTTTGTTGTTAGGGGATTTTTAAGTGGGTTTATATTTATAATCCTCTATCCTATTGTTACAATAGGTGTGGTGATAGTTTTTATTATAATGGTGCTATTTTGGAAAAAACATAAGATAAAGGTAAATAGCTTGTAGTTCTTTGATGATCATTTCTCTGTGAAACATACATAAAATGGTTGAAAAATAGTTAAAAATATATTAAAGATAATGCCATGAAAATAAAGACAGGTTTTGAGATCATAAGTGATTTTTTGGGTAGGGGACATTACAATCTAATATATTTGGATACGAATTTCCCTTTACCTATAAAAGAATATGGTTATAAGCCTCCTTTAAGTAAGGATGATGCTA
>JAOAHS010000017.1 GCA_026415135.1 Calditerrivibrio sp.
TTCATTACACCGAAAAATGCTACCACAGGTACCAATACAAAAATCAATTTATGTACTTTGCCTCTTGTTAATACAAGTGCAAGAGCACCAATATAAAACAGGGCAAAGATCGGTATGCTTCCAATCATGATTTTTTATCTCCATCGTAGTAGTTTTCTGGCTTCTGTAGCCACAACTTACCAAGCAATTTTGATACGATTACAATCAATACACAGGAGAAAAATCCGTATATAGCATACGCCCCAAAAAGATTTTCCCATCCATAATGGGGATGTTTTGGCACTATTAGGTCTAGGAGTACTAAGATGATCAGCACACCATAGAAATATCTTTTAAGTAGAACTATACTTTCTGGCTTATCAAAAAACTCAAACTCTTTCATTTCATCCCTCCTGGAAAAGCAATCGCTTTCTCTGCTAATGCCAAAAATATGTCTGGATAGAAGAATAATGTTATTGTAATAGCTGCGGTTATAAGCATAGGCACAACCATAAACATCGATGCTTCTCCATGATCAACACCATGATTATGATCGTGATGTTCTTCCTTTACAGGCGTTTCCAGGTATGCTTTTATGAATATTGGGACGAAATAACTCGCATTTAAAAGGGCACTGGCAACAAGAACCCCTATTACCCAATAATTATGACTTTCCACAGCTCCATTTGCAATAAACCATTTACTAATAAATCCACCGAAAGGTGGAAATCCTATCATGGACAAGGCTCCAATGGTAAATGCTGCCATCGTAAAGGGCATCTTTTTAGCAATACCAGATAGCTCACTGACCTTTGTCTTGTGAGCAGCCACATACACTGCTCCAGCCCAAAAGAAAAGGGTTATCTTACCAAACCCATGGGCCACTATGTGCATAATTGAGCCTACAATGGCTTTAGGCGATAATAAGGACACAGCAAGCACAATGTATGAAAGCTGACTAACTGTGGAATAAGCTAATCTTGCTTTAATGTTATCCTGTCTTAATGCCACCATTGATCCAACCAAAATGGTAAATGCAGCAAGCCCACTGACAATATATGAGTATGAATGAGCTTTTAGTAGTTCTACACCAAAAATATAAACAAACACCCTCACAATTACAAAGACACCGGTTTTCACAACTGCCACAGCATGTAAAAGGGCACTAACAGGTGTAGGAGCAACCATCGCAGAGGGCAACCACAGATGAAATGGCATAACTGCCGCTTTGGCAGATCCAAAAACAAACAATATGAGAAGAACTGTAACTACCCCTTTGTCCACCTGATGTGTGTTTTTAAATACACCATTCAAAGAGAAATCAAGACTGCCAGTAGTTATATAAAGATATACGAGAGCAGGTAAGAAAAATAGTACCGATGTCAAAAGTAGGTACGATAAATATCGCCTTGCCCCTTGAATAGCCTCCTCAGTCTCTTTATGGGCGACAAGGGGGTATGTAGCGAAGGTGATAATTTCATAGAATATATAGAGTGTTAAAAGGTTACCGGAAAAAGCAGCACCTATTGCTGCCGACATGGAGATAGCAAAAAAAGCATAAAACCTTGTCTGTTTCTTTTCATGTCCACCTCTCATGTATCCGATCGAATAAAAAGAAGTAACAATCCATAAAAAAGAGGCCATTAACGCAAAAAAAACTCCAAAACTATCCACCGTTAGTTTAATGGATAAGCCAGGTAAAAACTCTATTATTTTGTATTCTATAATCTTCCCATCTCTGACCATAAAATAGATCGATAAAACTATAAAAAACTTTGTGAAAGCAGCAAATATTGTAAAAGACTCTCTGACATTTACATGTTTATCACTTAATACTATGGGGATAACCGCTAAAGAAGAAACCAAAATAGCATAAATGGGTAGTGGAGAAACAATATATTCTATCATTTCACAAGCTCCATCAACAAGTTAGATGCCTTAGTAAGATATTCCACCACCGGATAAGGATAAACCCCCAAAACAATTGTAATAGCACCCAAGATATAGGTAGGGATAACCATACTGAGGGGCTCCTTAATTTTATCATCTACAATAGCTTTCTTAAAAAAGATTATATCAACAACCCTCCAAAAATAGATAGCGGTAAGCAATGAGCTAACAAGCACAACAGCTACGGCAACAATCTTGTTACTTTCAAATGCTGCCACTATAAGATACCATTTGCTCACAAACCCAGTAGTAGCTGGTACACCTATCATCCCCAAAGCAAATATCAAAAATGCATAGGATGTCAAAGGCATCCTCTTGTAAAGCCCCCTCAAATCACTTATCCTGGTAGTATTTAGGGCATAAAAAATAAGACCCACTACTAAAAAGGAGCCGCCTTTTACAATTGCATGACTAAAAAAATGAAATATTGAGCCTATGATCCCAGTGCCTGAATGCATTGTTGCACCCATTACGATGTAGCCTATCTGCCCAACTGAAGAATATGCAAGCATCATCTTGATATTTTCCTGTCCAATTGCAAGAAATGAACCCACAACAATAGCCACTAGCGATATATAAAAGAGAGTATCCTGTATCGGAAGAACCTCCACATCAAACCTGGTGGTAAATACCGAGTATAAAAATCTCACCAGTACATAAGCCATCACTTTTGTACTTGTGGCCGACATAATAGCACTTATCGTAGATGGTGAATAGGTATATGCACCAGGTAACCAACTGTGAAGAGGAAATAAAGCCATCTTCATACTTAGTCCTACAATGATAAAGGCAGCACCTACCAGAACGATCTTAGAATTGTACATTGGAATAAGCCTTACTTTCATGTCCAGCAAATTAAGTGTACCAGTTGCCATGTAGAGATATCCTACCCCCAACACGAAAAACGAAGCCCCTATCGTCCCTAATATTAGATAGTTAAACCCTGCCTTGTAGGACTCTTTTTTCCCTGCAATAGCTATCAATGCATATGCCGTGATAGATGCTATCTCAGTAAAAACATATATATTAAAAAGGTCCCCTGTTATCGTAATACCAAGAAGCCCTGTTACAAATAGCATCGTAACTGCATAAAAGATATGTTCCTTCTCCTCAGGGATCTCCTTTTGGACAGACTTTGGAAAATAGATACTTGTTACCACAAAAACTATTGCAACAACGAACACACAGAATGCATTTAAGTAGTCTACATAATATTCAATTCCTATTGGAGCAGTCCAGTTACCAAAAAAGTATCTAATAGGTCCCTCTTCATAAACCCTTATCAGTAATTTTAAAGAGAACAGAAATGTCAAGACAGATACTATCTGGTATAAAAACGAAACAACCTTTCTATTTAACATCCCTACCAATACAACCAGCATCGAACTTAAAAGCGGTACCACAACCACAAGGGCAGGTAAATTTAGATTAATATCCATATATCAACTATTGCCACCTTCTTTTTGTTCAATCTCGACTATTTCATCCTCTTCTATGGTTTTATAGTGCTCATTAATTTTTATTATAAGTGAAAGGGCCACCGCTGTTACTGCCACTCCCACAACTATTGCTGTAAGCATCAGAACATGGGGTAATGGATTGTCATATCTTATAACGTTATCAGCATATATAGGAGCTGATCCATCCTTTACTTTTGAAATTGAGATGTAAAAGAGAATTATAGAGGTGGATAATATATTCAAACCAATCACTTTTTTAAAAAGGTTCCCATTTATAATAGTAGTATAAAGACCAATTAACATCAAAATAATGGCTACAAGGTAGTTATACTTGTATACAATAAAGTCAATTATCATCCTTATTCCCCACCTCTAAAAATAGCAACATCATGACACTGGATACCGTTATAAACACACCTATCTCAATCAGTAATAGACCCATCGAATTACCACTTCTTAAGTCAAAACCTGGTATTTTACCGTATTCTAAAAATGTTCCACCGTTTAGCATTGTAATAAATCCTACAGCAGTATAAATCATGACCCCTATGGCAGTCATTGCAATAATCGCCTTCCTACTAATCTTTTTATACAATTCTTCAACCCCATAGACCATAGCATACAAAATCCAACCTGCAGCAAAGATAACCCCACCCTGGAAACCACCGCCAGGACTAAGCTCCCCATGAGCCAGAACGTAGAGCGAAAACATCAAAATAAATGGTACCATTATCCTGGTAGCCATTCTCAAAATGATGTGTTTCTTCATCTCTTCTCCCTACCTATCAGAAGATATACACACAACCCAGCTATGAATATAACTGTAGTTTCCCCATTTGTATCATAACCCCTGTAACTACCTAAAATTGCAGTAACTATGTTTGGTGAACCTGTTTCCCGCAATGTTCTCTCTAAATAATCGGGTATCAAATAAGTGTTTGTCACCCAATTTGGATCCCCAAACCGGGGCATATCTATTGTAGCAAGGAGCAACAAATAACCGGTAATAAAAACCACAGCCGATGATATGATTACCCTATCCTTTGTAAACTTTGATTTATCCTCATTATCTATTTTGGTAAGCACTGCAAGTAAAAGAACAGTGCTAACACCAGCACCCACTGCTACTTCAGTAAAAGCAACATCTATAGCATTCAGCGTTGTCCATAGTACTGCAACAAAGAAGGAATAGGCACTAAGGGCGATGGTAGAGTTTAAAAGATTTCTAAAGTATATTGCAAGAAAAGCTGATAAAAGCAAAAATGTAAGGAAGAGTATGTCAATTACTATTGTCACGTCTTTTTCTCCACCAGGGGACACCCATTCTGTAAGCAGCCTGGGCAAGTGCATGAGTTGCTGTAGGGTTAGCTATAAAAACAAATGCCAGAATAAACAACAATTTGATAGATATAAGGGAGAATCCTTTGTAAAGAATCAATCCTGTGAGAATAAGTATCTGCCCCAGAGTGTCGGTCTTGCCAGCAGCATGAATCCTTGTGTAAAAACCAGGCATCCTTATAAGCCCTACTGCTGATACAAATATTAAAAACGACCCGATGATCACCAAAATACCAGTAATATATATCAATCCAGTCTCCCTTTTTCTTTCATCTTTAAAATAGCTATGGTGCCTACGAAATTAATCAGAGCATAAGCAAGGGATATATCCACAAATTCCGGTCTATTATATAAAAAATCTATCAAAACCAGCAGCACCACCACCTTAGTACCTATGAGATTGACCGCCAACACCCTATCAAAAAAAGTTGGACCGATTATTACCCTGTATAGACTAAAAAATGACGATACCAAGATTATTATAATACTTATACTTAATATTGTGCTCATAAGCAGCTTTCTATCTCAAGTATTCGCCTTTCCATCTCACTATCCTTAAGCCCATCTGCAAATTCTGGAGTAAGAGCATGCACAAAAAATCTATCTTTTTCAGCAAATATTGTTACAGTCCCAGGAGTAAGTGTTATTGAATTGGCTAGAAGCGTAATACCGATATCAGATTTAACTTTTGGAACAAATTCCACCATACTGGGGTCTATATCCAACTTGGGTTTTATGAGTATTTTAAGAACCTGTATATTGGCTAATATTATTTCCCAAACAAGCCAAGGGACATACGAAAATATCTTGTAGATCAACTTGAGATTTATCTTATTATCAGGGAAAAAGAGATCCGCTGTTAACCAGGAAACAATTATAGCGGAGATAATAGCAAGTGTGATTATCATAGTGGAAAACTCTCCAGAAAGCAACACCCAAAAAGCCAACATCACTACACCAGTCACCAGATATCTAATCACTCGAGTTCCCCAAACGTTGTTTTATTGCACTATACATAAATAAAAAGAATTAGTCAAGTTTTTTTGCAATAAAAAATTTGTAACTTTTTAGTAGAAAAATATTTTTATTTTTAACAATTAAATCAAATATTCATTTTCTGTTAACTAAAAATATTCTCAATAACATCATAAAACATAATATCTTAAAACTATATATACAGTAGATACCAGAATCGTAAGGATCATAGTGGGTAATCCGTATTTGATAAATCGTAAAAAAGTTATATTTTCGCCAGCTTTATTCGCTATGCCTGTTACAATAACATTTGCCGATGCTCCAATCATAGTTCCATTTCCCCCTAAACATGCCCCAAGCGCTAAAGACCACCATAAGGGCATAATTGCAGAACTATGAAGCACCGTTGTAATCTGCTCATTGGGGTATAGTTGTTGTGCTATATCGATGATCAATGGGTTCATTGTGGCCACATAAGGGATGTTGTCTATAAAAGCCGATGCAAAAGCAGAAAACCAAAGAAGCAATAAGCTAGTAGCCATAAGATCACCTTTGGTCAGCTCAAGCATCTTAACAGACATCATCTTAATAAAGCCCACTTTCACAACTCCACCAATGATTATAAAAAGACCTATAAAGAAAAAGATCGTTGACCATTCTATCTCAGCAAACAGGTGCTGGGGATCATGGGTTCCACTTAAGAGCAAAAGTAGCCCCGCTCCAAAAAGGCCAATAGTTGCAGGCTCTAAGTGCAGCATACCATGAAAAACAAAGCCTAATAACACTACCATCAAAACAAAGAGAGACTTTCTCAGTAAAACAGGATCCTTAATAGCTTCCCGTTCATTCATTTTTAAGACTCTTTTTTTCTTTTCTTCTGTAACACTCAATTTCGTTTTGAACAAAACCTTAACTACCAAGAGAAAAACCAGCATCACAACAATAATAACAGGTGTTAGGTGCAATAAAAAGTCTATGAAATTCAGCTTAGCTTTCGATGCAATCATGATATTTGGGGGATCACCTATAAGTGTAGCTGTCCCTCCGATATTAGAAGAAAGGGCCTCTACAATCAAATATGGCACAGGAGAGACCTCCAATGCATCAGCGATCAACAAAGATACAGGTGCAATGAGTAGTACTGTAGTAACATTATCTAAAAAAGCACTTAAAACACCTGTAACCACGGCAAAAATCATCATTATCCTAACTGGATCACCTTTACCTAACTTGGCACTCTTTATCGCAATAAATTCAAAAAAACCTGTGGGTTTCATTATATTGATTATTATCATCATCGAAATTAAAAGAAAGATGACGTTCCAATCCACCCCAATCTCCTCAACATGAAAAGCCTCTTTTTGATCTACAACTTGTAAAAGTATCATCAATGAAGCGCCACAAATGGAAACCACGGTCTTGTTAATTTTTTCAAATATAATTAAAACATAAGAGATAAAAAATATCGATATAGCAAGAATAAATTTACTATTTATCACAACTTCCATAATTATCTCCATTAAGTTTTCCCAAGATCTTTTTAACGATAATGTTGTAAAGGTCCCGGATCAAAATGATCCCCACCACCTGTTCACCATCTAAAACAGGTAGTCTTTGAATATTATACTTTATCAATTTTTCAGCACATTTCATCAACGGATCATCCTTCTTGACTGTAACCAAATTTTTATTCATTATATCCCTTACTTTTCTACTACACATCTTTTCAGCCATGCTGAGCATCATCCCTTCCCACGTGAAATCACCCAACGTAGGATTAATATAAAAAGGGATCACTGCCTTTAGCACATCCTCCATAGACAGTGTGCCTACAAGTCTTGATCCATCCATAACCAACATACCTTTTACACCAACCGTTCCATCAGTTTTTTTGAGATTACTCATGAATTCCACTGCTTCTTTCAAAGTCCATTCCGGCTGTAAGGCATTGCCATCAAAGGGCTCCATGATATCTTTGGCCAACATAATAATCCTTCCTCATGTTAGTGTAGACAGATTTTAACTTATTTGTTGAAAATTGTCAAAATAAATTAAATTTTTTACTATATTTTAAACTTTCTTTTTATCCATCTTTGTAATCTTTTCACAATTACCCTGGCCCGGGCAATTGATCACTTCACATGGATCGATATGAATTACCACATCTATATCCCCCATCTTATCCTTTAGATCCTTTTCAATAAAATCTGCAATACTATGGGCTTCAGATAGAGTCATATTTTTACACAGTGTGATATGCATATCCAAGAATTTAGTCTTACCAGAGCTTCTGGTCCTTATTCTGTGATAATCGATGAGATTTTCGTTATAAACTGATAGTATATCCCCTATCTTCTTTTGATCAGCATCCGAAACCTCACTATCCAGAAGTTCCTTCGATACATCCTTAGCTAACTTACCTGCGGTATATAAAATATAAAGGGATATTAAAGCAGACATAATATAGTCTATTTCATATCGAGATGTGTATTTGGTAAGTAGTAGGGAGATGAGTACACTGGAGTTGGTAAAAAGATCTATCTCATAATGCAGGGAATCGGTTAATATGATTGAAGAGTTAAACTTTTTAGCATAATACCTAAGTATTAATGTCAATAGCAATGTCATAACCACAGAGAAAAGCATTACAAAAATACCTGCCTGAAGATCTTTAACAGGTTGTTTTGACACGATATTAAAAATCGATTTGAGCAGTAGATATACACCTGTTGCCAATATGATAAGGGATTGAACAAAAGCAGCAAGGGCCTCAAACTTGCCATGTCCATAGGGATGGGTCTTATCTGGAGGAGCTTCCGATGCCCTTAGAGCAAAATAGTTTACTGCGGAAGATACTATGTCTAACACAGAATCCAATGCAGAAGCAAGCACTGCCAATGACCCTGAATAGAGTGCCACAATAAGCTTTACAACAGCCAACGTTGCAGCAAAAGATATGGATATGAGGGGTAACTTAGTCTTTTGAATCATTTTCAGGTAGAGTTGCAAAATTAAACCAATTATCAAAAAGACCTATAAAAGCAATGGCTAATATAACATAGGGATGCAGTAAAATAAGTAATAGCAGTATAATCCTGAGCCATAACAACCTTTTTTTCATAAGGATATATGTGATTAAATTGCTTCCCTGTATGAAGTAAAGATATGTGAAAATGATAAACGTATTGTAGGAAATTACCTTTACCTCTAACCTATCACTCAAAAATGTAAAACCTCCAAGTATCAATAACCATACCATGTGAAAGGGAACTTTGAAAAGCTGAGGCACAACCATCATCTTTATAGTGGCTATTTTTTGAGCTATCAATGTCATGAATGAGATATATACATAGCTGACAGATGGTATTAGATACAAAACTGTGATCGCTAACATATCCTTATTGTTTTTAAGATAACCCATTCTACCACTTAGATCCTCACCTCCAGATTTCTCCATAGTAGAAATCACGGTATCTATATTTCTTCTAACATATTCCAAAAAAGCCCCTTTGGTATCATCAAAGAATAAAAGTATCAAAAGGGTTAAAAGAAAAGCTGGCAACGGTCCAAAGATAACTGGTTCAAGTTTATTTAATCTATTTTTTAGATGCAAAAAAACAGCAAAAGCAGGTATACCTGCCATAAAGAGGAAATTCAAAGCACCTTTATAACTATAAATAGCTAAAAAGCATAGGCAAATTAAAAAAAGGACAATTTTTCTCTTATCATCTAAAAAGCCTGATTTATCTATAAGATAAAGTGTTAGAAAAGTAGTGATAAAAAGATTCGATAAAAAAGCAACTTGGGGAAGAAAGAAGTTTAATGCATACAGTAAAAAAGAAAAAATTAGTAAAAATACACTTCTCATAAAAATTGAGGGGGAAGACCCCCTCGATATTACTTGTTAATTGAAAAAGGTAATAACGCTATAATTCTTGCTGTTTTGATGGCAGAGGCCAATCTTCTCTGATGTTTAGTACATACACCCGTTAATCTTTTAGGTAATATTTTGCCCCTTTCTGTTATAAACTGTTTCAACAAAACAGCATCTTTATAGTCTATCTCTACTTTATCTGAACAAAACCTACAGCTTTTTTTCTTCTGAAATTTCTTTCTTGCATTTAACATCTATTAACCCCCTAAAATGGTATGTCTTCCTCGTCTATATCAGACGAGCTATATGATTCTTCTATGGCATCATTTATATCGCTTCTATCTTTTTTCCAAACTAGCTGGATATTTTCAGCAATTATTTCATGCTTACTTTTCTTAACACCATCCTGTTCCCAAGTTCTGTAAGAAAGTCTACCTTCAACCAGTACAGATAAGCCTTTTGTAACAAACTCATTACAAAAATCACCCAGTTTTGAAAATGCTACTATATCAATATAACAGACTTCATCCTTCATACTATCACCGGATTTATAGCGCCTATTTACAGCAAGTCCAAACCTGGCAACTGTAGTAGATGTGCTCGCGATGACCCTTACCTCGGGATTTCTAGTAACATTTCCTAACAAAATGACCTTATTGAAGAAGCCCATAGATTATTCCTTTTCTGTAGTTTCTGCTGCTGTTTGGGCAACTTCTGCTTTGGAGTCTTCGCTCGTTTCAGATTGGGGTTTTTCTTCCTGTTTTCTACTTCTTGGCTTGGTCATCTCTTCCCGCTTTCTAAGCTTTAATATTTTACCATCAACTTTAAGGACGACAAACCTTAACACATTTTCATCATACCTGAACCTTGTCTCAAGTTCAGTATTAAACTTCCCATCTGCCTTGTACTGGATCAGGTAATAGCAGCCTTCTTTAAAATTATCGATGGGGTAGGCCATTTTTAGTTTACCCCAGTACTCACTGTGGATCACCTCACCATTTGCACTTATGAGATCTTTAAATTTGTCAAAAATACCATTTGCCTCTTCAAGGGGAAGAGATGGTGAGACGATAAAAACTGTTTCGTAAGTATTCATTTTTCCTCCTTTTGGATTATTCAGCCCTCAAACCTCATTTGAGAGCAAGGGTTGGTTTTGATATAATAAAAATAACTCAAAGTCAATAATTTTTCTCTCATCCCCAATAATTGTTCTTCTTTATTGCAAATTCGATATTATTAAGATAAAATAAAATTGATGAAGAAGCTACCTATTGGTATCCAAACATTTACAGACATAAGAAGTGATAACTATGTATATGTAGATAAAACTCCATTAGCTTA
>JAOAHS010000018.1 GCA_026415135.1 Calditerrivibrio sp.
ATATCCCTAAAATTGAGGTTTATAGAAAGGACCTTAGTAAAAAACCCCTTTTTCAGCAGTTAACAAATTGTATAGCAATAGCTACTGATGAATCCTTGGATACAGATATTCCTCAATTTAACTTAAACGATGTAGATGCTATTGCTAAATTTATAGAAACTACTTTCTTGTAAAATTAAGTACCCTCTTCCCAACTGTCTAAATATTTCTTCTGTTCCTTTGTTAGTTTGTCAATTTTTATACCCATACTCTTTAGTTTCAGTTCAGCGATTTTTGAGTCTATCTCAAAGGGAACTGAATATACATTGTTTTCTAACTTTTTAGCATTTTTAATAAGATATTCAACACATAGCGCCTGATTAGCAAAACTCATGTCCATCACAGAACTTGGATGTCCTTCTGCTGAAGCTAAATTTATTAGTCTACCCTCTCCAAGAACATTTATCCGCCTTCCATCTTTTAATGTATATTCATCCACATAATCTCTAATCTGTCTTACTTTCTTTGACATTTTCTTTAAAGCATTTAGATCTATTTCAACATTGAAGTGACCTGAATTGGAAACTATTGCACCATCCTTCATAACTTTGAAATGTTCTTCTCTTAATACTGAAGTATTGCCTGTAACTGTACAAAATATATCTCCAATCTTTGCAGCATCAATCATGGGCATAACTTCATATCCATCCATAACTGCCTCTAAAGCTTTTAAAGCATCGATTTCTGTAACTATAACCCTTGCCCCCATACCCCTTGCTCTCATTGCCAATCCTTTGCCACACCAGCCATATCCTGAAACTACAAATATGGAACCAGCAAGAAGCCTATTAGTAGCCCTTATTATCCCATCAATTGTACTTTGACCAGTACCATACCTATTGTCAAACATATGCTTGGTATTTGCATCATTTACCGCAATTATTGGGTATTTTAAAACTTTATTTTTTGCCATGCTTTTTAATCTAATTACTCCAGTGGTTGTTTCCTCAGTACCACCAAAAATATTTTTTATCAAAGCCTTTTTATCCTTATGCAAAACACTTACTAAATCCGCACCATCATCCATCGTTATATTTGGCTTTAGTTCAAGGACAGATTCAATATGTTTGTAATAAGTTTTATTGTCCTCGCCTTTGATGGCATAAACCGAAATGCCAGAATTTTTTACTAATGATGCAGCAACGTCATCCTGTGTACTTAAAGGATTTGACGCACATAATGCTACTTCAGCTCCACCATTTTTTAAGACTTCCATTAGATAAGCTGTTTCTGTTGTCACATGAAGACATGCTGAAATTCTAATATTTTTTAAAGGCTTTTCTTTCGAAAACCTTTCATTTATTTGCTTTAATACTGGCATGCTTTGAGAAGCCCATTCTATTCTCAACTTACCTTTTTCTGCTAATTTTAAATCCTTCACATCATAGTTTTTTTTCATTCTATACCTCTTATTTAATTAGTTTTTTTATATCCTTGATTCTATTTGTCAGTTCCCAAGTAAACTCTTTTTCATTTCTACCAAAATGTCCATACGCTGCAGTCTTTCTATAAATTGGCCTTTTTAAATTAAGGTATTCTATCATTGCCTTTGGACGAAAATCAAAAAGCTTGTTCACTATGTTTTCAATTTCCACATCAGGAATTATTCCAGTCCCCTTTGTATCAACCATTATTGAAACTGGTTTTGCAACTCCTATCGCATAGGCAACCTGTAATTCACACTTTTTGGCAAGGCCTGAAGCAACTATGTTTTTTGCTACATGTCTTGCCATGTAGGAAGCTGTTCTATCAACTTTAGATGGATCTTTTCCAGAGAATGCGCCACCACCATGACTACCCACACCACCATAGGTATCAACAATAATCTTCCTACCTGTTAGTCCCGTATCACCCTTAGGACCTCCTATAACAAACCTCCCTGTTGGATTAACAAATATCTTTGTTTTTTTATCCATCATATTTTCAGGAATTACCTTCTTTATAACTTCTTCAATCATTGCTTCTTTAATTTTTTTATAGCTTATTTTATCTGCATGCTGTGTGGAAATAACTACAGCATCTACCCTCACAGGAACACTATCAACATATTCCACTGTTACCTGAGATTTACCATCGGGCTTAATAAAATCAACTATCTTTTTTTTCCTCACTTCAGCTAATCTCATTGAAAGCTTATGGGCTAAATATATTGGCATGGGCATAAAAGCATCGGTTTCATCTGTTGCATACCCAAACATAAGGCCCTGATCTCCAGCACCCTGTTCTTCATACAATCCCTTCCCTTCATCAACTCCCATTGCTATATCTGGTGATTGTCTATCAATAGATGTTATTACAGCACAGTTTTCAGCATCAAACCCTAATTCTGGTTCGTTATATCCAATATCTCTTACAACTGAACGGGCTAAATCAGGTATATTAACTACTGCTTTTGATGTTATTTCACCTGCTACAAAAATTAGCCCAGTTGTAACTAATGTTTCACAAGCAACCCTCGATTCAGGATCCTGTGCAATCATAGCATCTAATACTGCATCAGATATTTGATCCGCTACTTTGTCTGGATGTCCCTCTGTTACAGATTCAGAAGTAAAAAGAAAACGCTTGCCCTTGCTCATTATTTTAAACCTCCAAAATAAAAGTTATGCTATTTTAAACCATCATTAAAAATATTTCAATATTCAAAGACTTCAGGGAATTTTTGATTTACATAATTATAAAAGTCATTTATTTTTTCATAATTATTTTTTCTTATGTTGTCAATTA
>JAOAHS010000019.1 GCA_026415135.1 Calditerrivibrio sp.
GGGCGTTTTTCAGCTGCCATATTACTTGATCTCTTTTAACTTTTCTTCCAGTTCTTCGAATGATGGTCTTGTAGATGGGGGTATAGCCCTTCTGGCGAGTTCTATTGCTGCTTTTGGATCAGGAGTATTTACGAAGAATACGAGGGCTTCTTTTACCACTCTGTAGGTGAAACTGTTAAAAATTACTATATTCTCAAGACCTGATGCGATAGGACCAACTATACCGTAAGATAATAAAACCCCCAAGAATGTACCAACAAGGGCGGCACCAATATGGTGACCTAAGACCTCAGGGGGTTCACTGATAAGACCCATCGTAATAACGACACCCATAACTGCAGCAACAATACCGAATGCTGGAAGACCATCAGCCATTTTCTGAATTGCATGGGCAGGAAGATGTTCTTCTTTGTGGGCGGTGTCTATATCTACATCCATGAGGTTTTCCAACTCATGGGGTTGCATTACACCTGTAAGAATGACTTTTAAATTATCGCTTATAAAGTGTAGTAGATGGTGATTTTTTAATACTGATGGATAGTTATTGAAAATGGGGCTTTCCTTGGGGTTTTCTACATCGTTTTCTAAGGATAGAAGCCCATTTTTTCGTGCTTTTATAAATAGTTCGTACAAGAGTTTCAAGAGCTCTTCATAATCTTGTTTGGTTGGCGTTTTCCCACTAAAAAGGCTTTTGACACCTCCAACTATAAGCTTGATTAAAGCAATAGGTGAACCGACTATGAGTGCTCCAAGTGCAGCACCACCTATTATTATAAACTCAGAAGGTTGAATAAGTAGATGAATATTACCGCCAGCTAAAAGAAATCCTCCCAAAACTGAGCCAAAAACAACTATATATCCAATAATAGCCGTCATAAGCTACACTTCTCCTAAATTATTTATCATAAAATATTCATCGGTAAAAGATACAAAAACATAAGCTAAATTTTGTATTGATTAAACCGTTTAATAGATATAATAATACAAAAAAGTTAACAAGTCAACGGAGAGTGGCTTATGGGTGTATTGGGGATAGTTGTTCTTATTTTTATTGTTGTGATTGTGGGGCTGGGAGTTTTTTATTACAATAGGTTTGTTTCCCTTAGGAATATGATAGATGAGGCTTATAGTAGTATAGATGTCCAGCTTAAGAGAAGATACGATCTGATTCCAAATCTTGTAGAGACTGTAAAAGGTTATGCAAAACATGAACAGATGACGTTAGAAAATGTAGTAAGATTGAGGAATATTGCACAAACATCAAAGGGTATCCATGATAAGATCAAAAGTGAAAATATGCTCACTTCAGCATTGAGAAGTGTTTTTGCACTGGCGGAAAGTTATCCTGATTTAAAAGCTAATGAAAATTTTTTATCGCTACAAAGTGCCCTTGTTGAGATAGAAAACAATATTCAGGCTGC
This sequence comes from Calditerrivibrio sp., assembly GCA_026415135.1. Classification (NCBI taxonomy): domain Bacteria; kingdom Pseudomonadati; phylum Deferribacterota; class Deferribacteres; order Deferribacterales; family Calditerrivibrionaceae; genus Calditerrivibrio; species Calditerrivibrio sp. Next base: position 1,422 of record JAOAHS010000019.1, read on the forward strand.
GAGAAGATATTACAATGCAGTTGTAAAGGAGAACAATACCTTGTGCGAGACTTTCCCATCTCTTATAATAGCTAAGATATTCCATTTTGGTAAAAGAGAATATTTCACTTTGGAAGATCGTGAAAGGGGCAACGTTGAGGTATCCTTTTAGATGAAAGTCGTTATTTTTCTGTTATTCTTCCCTTTTTTGGCTTTTGCTGAATTTTTTGATATAGAAAATTATAAGGTAAAGATAAAAATTAATGAAGATTCCACAATAGATGTTATTGAAGAATTAACGGTAAATTTTATTTCACCAAGACATGGTATTTTCAGGAAAATACCCTATTCTTATCAGACTGACAGCTTTATTATGGATTCAGGAAGGTTTAGTTTTGGTAATAAACGTTATAAGATCGAGATATTTGATATAGATACAGATCCTAAGCCTTTTTCAGTGTCTAAGAAAGATGGGTATGTGGTTATTAAGATAGGGGATAAAGAAAGGCTTGTTAGTGGTAGAGTTTATTATTCAATAAGGTACAAGGTTTTTGGGGCTATCAATAGGTTTGATGATCATTCGGAATTGTATTGGAATGTCATAGGGCATGATTGGGGAGTATATATTAATGAGTTGTCTTTTTCAGTCAAGCTGAAAGAGGGGTTTAGTTTAAAACAAGAGGATTTTATTATTTTTTATGGTCCCTCTGGAAGTAGAGAAAGGATAATGTCTGGATATTTGCTTTCTGATGGATTGATGGTTGAGAATATTCCCAAACTACCACCTAAGCATGGGGTGACTTTTGCGATAAGATTACCCAATAGCTATTTTAGTAAGAGTTCGATTCTGTTAAAAGTTAAGTTGTTCTTGATAAACAATATGTTTGTGTTGGTCCCTTTATTTGTTTTGTTTATAGCCCATTCAGTATGGGTAAGACATGGTAGGGATTTAAAATTTGTGAAAGTTGTGGAGTATTTTCCTCCAAGAAATCTTACACCTGCTGAAGTGGGAGTCTTAAATGATGACATGCTTGATAACAGGGATATTGTATCACTTATATTTTATTGGGCAAGTTTAGGTGTTGTGAGTATAGAAGAGATCAAAGGGGAAGGATTGTTCGACAAAGACGATTATATGATTCATAAATTGAAAGATCTGCCTAAAGAGGCTAAAAACCATGAAAAGGTTTTTTTTGATGCTCTGTTTGGGCTAAGGGATAGTGTTTTGATCTCTTCTTTGAAAGATTCATTTTATGATAAACTCCAAAAAGTAAGAAATGCCCTAAATAGGGATATAGAAAATGAAGAGTTATATTTTAAAGATAGTAAGTTGCTTTCTTTACTTTTTTTGCTTGCTGGTTTTGGTTTTTTATTTGTAGGTTTTTTTGTTGTTGGTTTTTGGGGGTTAAATGGGGCTGTTTATCTATGGCTTTCTGGCATTATTATGATATTTTATGGGATTATAATGCCAAAGAAAACGATAAAGGGGCTTGATAAGTACAAAAAGATAGTTGGTTTTCGTGAGTTTATTAAAAGGACTGAGGTGGAAAAATTGAAGTACCTATTGTCTCAAGATGAAGGATATTTTGACAAGACCTTGCCCTATGCAATATCTTTAAATCTATTTAAAGATTGGGTTACCAAGTTTGAAGGATTAATGGTGAGGCCTCCAGAGTGGTTTATGACAAGTGGTACAGTGAGCTATATGGGTGATTTTATAGGTTCGGTTTCAAAGTCTTTTGATTCTATTAAGAACTCTTTATCATCAAAACCTAAATCTGCTGCTTCTGGTGGTAGTGGTTTTTCAGGGGGTGGAAGTGGAGGAGGTTTTGGTGGAGGGGGCGGTGGAAGCTGGTGAATAATTATATCTTATTTTCGTCACAGCTTTTTTTAGATTATCTTTTGCCGTTGTTTATGGATCATGGTATCTCGTTGCCGATATTTACCTATAAAAATGAGGTGCATAGAAAAAGCTTGAGAAAGATAGAAGATTTATACGGTAGTTACTTTGAGATCCATTTTTTAGAACTATCGAAATATTTGGATTTTATTGAGAAGTATAAAATAAGTAATGAAAAGAATCTTATATTGCTGGATTGGAATAAAGATTTTTTTGATATAACACCCCATCACAATGCTTTTTTTTGTCAACCTGCTTTGTTACCCATGTATAGAGGTTATGGTGCTATAACAGAGCAGTTTTTGCGGGGTGTTTCTGTGGGTGGGGTTACTTTTTATAGACCTTCAGAAATAACGGATGCTGGTGATATTGTATACCAAAAGGAGATCAGGATAGCTTTTGAGGATTATCCGGAAGATTACATAATGAAAGTTTGTAATGAGATAGTTAGTGTCATATCTAACATCGATTTAAAAAAGCTACCCTCTAAACCTCAAAATGAGTTGCTATCTTTTTCTTTAAGTAGAATCAGAAGAAAAAACGCTATTATAGATTTTAGAGCTGATGCTTTATCAATATACAATCATATAAGGGCATACAGTAGACCTTTTTTTGGTGCTTTTTGCTATTTAGAAAATGAAAAGATCACTGTATTTAAGGCTAAACCTGAAAAGTGGCAGGGTGATTATGGATATCCTGGTGAGGTACTCACTATAAATGATTATGGTGCAGAGGTGGCTTGTGGGAGTGGTACGGTTTTGTTAATGGATATTGATGTTGAAAAAGTTGTTTTGAAAAAGTCATGTGTATTAAATAAATATCTTAAAATCGATTGATTTTTGCCTGAAAATGAGTTAAGTTTTACTTTTCTGGAGGTAAAAGATGAACGCTGTTATGAACACGTATAATAGATATGATATTGCATTCATAAGAGGGGAAGGGTCATATCTCTATGATAAAGATGGGAAAAGATATGTGGATTTTGCCTCTGGTATAGCTGTGACTAATCTTGGCCACTCCAACGAAAAGATAGCTTCTGCTTTGTATAGTCAGGCAAAAACTTTGATTCATACTTCAAATCTTTATAAAAACCCTTTACAGGAAGAGGTTGCAGAGGTTATCTCCAAGCTCAGTTTTGGTGGTAAAGTGTTTTTCTGTAATTCGGGTGCAGAAGCGAATGAGGCTGCATTGAAGTTAGCAAGGATCTATGGGAATAAAAAATTTGGTGGAAAACGTTATAAGGTAATCACAATGTTAAACTCTTTTCATGGCAGAACTTTTGCTACACTTTCTGCGACTGGCCAAGATAAGGTAAAGAAAGGTTTTGAACCTACTCTTAGTCATATTTTCCATATCCCTTTTAATGATATTGGCGCTTTAAAACATGCCATTGATGATGAAACGGTTGCTGTGATGCTTGAGGTGATTCAGGGCGAGGGTGGGGTTATCCCAGCTGATAGATCTTATCTTAAAGCTGTTCGCGATATATGTTCTGAAAAGGATATTTTACTTATATTTGATGAGGTACAAACAGGTATCGGAAGAACTGGCGAGGTTTTTGGTTATCAGGTTTATGGGGTTGAGCCTGATATCTTTACCCTTGCCAAAGCTCTGGGTAACGGTTTCCCTGTTGGAGCTATGGTGGCAAAACCTCAAGTGGCTGAATACTTAAGTCCCGGAACGCATGCTTCCACGTTTGGTGGAAATTACTTAGGTTGTGCGATTGCAAAAACCGTCTTGGAGATAGTTTCTGACGAAGTTTTTTTGTCAACTGTTAGAAAAAAAGGTGAATACTTGATGGAGCAGCTAAAAAAGATTGTATCAGATAAAGCAATGGTCAGAGGTATGGGGATGATGGTGGGTTTGCGATTGGATGATGGAATTTCAATGGCTGATTTCGTTATAAAAGCCAATGAACGTGGCTTACTGACCGTCCCAGCTGGGGATAATACTGTCAGAGTATACCCAGCTTTGAACATAGATTATAATGTTATAGATGAAGGTATAGAAATATTAGAAAAAATTTTTCGGGAGATCTGATGAAAAAAGATTTTCTTACACTTAGAGATTATGATTCTGATACGCTAAAAAAACTTGTCGATCTTGCTTTACGATTTAAAAGAGAAAGATACAGTTTTGGCAGGGATCTGTTAAAGGGGAAGACAGTTGCTCTAATTTTTGAAAAGTCTTCCACGAGAACAAGGGTTTCTTTTGAGGTAGGGGTTATGGATATGGGTGGATACCCTCTTTTTCTGAGCAAAAATGACTTACAGCTTGGAAGGGGTGAGACAATAGAGGATACTGCCAGGACTCTATCCAGATATGTGGATATGATTATGCTTAGAACTTTTGAACATAGTAAGCTTGAGAGACTCGCTAAATACAGTACTGTCCCTGTGATAAATGGTTTGAGTGACGATTTTCACCCATGCCAAGTAATGGCAGATATTATGACTATTTATGAGAAATTCGGTTGTTACGATGTTAAGTTGGCCTATGTGGGGGATGGAAATAATATGGCCCATTCTTTGATGCTGGGTTCATCAAAATTTGGGATAGATTTTGCTATCGCTACACCTAAAGGTTATGAACCAAAAAAAGATATTTTAATGGCTGCAGATTACATAGCCCAGAAAAATGGTAAAAGAATAGTACATACCTATGACCCTTACGAGGCAGTAAAGGGTGCGGATATTATATACACAGATGTTTGGACCAGTATGGGTATGGAAGAGGAAAACGATATTAGACTTGTTGCTTTTAAAGATTATCAAGTGGATATGAAACTTTTAAAATCTACTGGTAAAAACACCTTTTTTATGCACTGTTTGCCTGCCCATAGGGGTGAAGAGGTTACCGATGAAGTGATTGAGTCTGATATGTCGATAGTTTTTGATCAAGCGGAAAATAGGCTTCATGCCCAAAAAGCTATAATGGCTTATCTAATAAATAATGGAAATTTTGGAGGATTGTTATGAGCAGAGAAAAAGTAGTGCTTGCTTATTCTGGTGGACTTGATACCTCAGTAATTTTAAAGTGGTTAGATTTAAAGGGTTATGATGTTGTGGCTTATGTTGCTGATTTGGGACAGAGGGATGATTTTAAAGCTATAGAGGAAAAGGCTTTTAAGTCTGGGGCTAAGGAGTTTTATGTTGTCGATTTGAAGGACTATTTTGTTAAAGATTTTGTTTATACCTCTATAAAGTTTAATGCGGTATATGAAGGTAGGTATCTCATGGGAACATCCCTTGCAAGACCTGTGATTGCAAAGGGTATGGTGGATATTGCAAGGAAAACAGGAGCCAAATATATAGCCCATGGCGCTACAGGTAAGGGTAACGATCAGGTAAGGTTTGAGCTTTCAGTGGCTGCCCTTGCGCCAGATCTAAAGGCAATAGTGCCGTGGAGAGATCCAGCCTTTTTTAATGTCATAAAGGGTAGAAAGGAGGCTATGGATTTTGCAAAAGAGCATGGTATTCCTGTAAAGGCTACAGCGGACAAGCCATGGAGTTCGGATGAAAACCTTATGCATATCAGTTTTGAGGCTGGTATACTTGAGGATCCTGCAATGAGACCTCCAAAGGATATGTTTGAGCTTACTACTGACCCTATGGATGCCCCCAACGAACCTGAACAGGTGGAGATAGAGTTTGAAAAGGGTGAGCCGGCTAAGGTAAATGGTAAAACTTATGCTCCTGCAGAACTACTTAAGGTAGTTAATGCACTTGGTTCGAAGCATGGTATAGGAAGAGTGGATATGGTGGAAAGTAGATATGTGGGGATGAAGTCAAGGGGTGTTTATGAGACACCTGGAGCCACTATATTGATGGCCGCACATAGAGATTTGGAAGGTATTACGTTGGATGGTTCCCTTATAAATTTGAAAGATACACTTATGCCGAGATTTTCCCATTTGGTTTATTCGGGGTATTGGTTTACCCATGAGATGGAGTGTTTAAGGACATTTTTGGATAAGACTCAGGAGTTTGTAACTGGTAAAGTTAGGTTGGAGCTTTATAAAGGTAACATCATCAATATAGGTAGAGAATCTGAATATACACTGTATGACAAACTTGTAGTTTCTATGGATGACGATCTTGGGGCTTACAACCAGACAGATGCTACTGGGTTTATTAAATTGCATTCTTTACCTATAAGGGCTCATGCAAAGAGACTTGCGAAGATCAAAAAATAGTTAGAAGGGGTATATGGATGTATTTTCAGGATGTGATATTAAAGCTTCAAGAGTTTTGGGCAAAAAAAGGTTGCATAATTTATCAACCCTACGACATAGAAGTGGGTGCCGGAACCTTCAATCCGGCAACATTCCTAAGATGTTTGGGACCAGAGCCATGGAATGTGGCATACGTTGAGCCAAGTAGAAGACCTACTGATGGTAGATACGGTGAAAACCCCAACAGACTACAGCATTATTATCAGTTTCAGGTCATTTTAAAGCCATCACCGGATGATATACAGGATCTATACCTTGATAGTCTTAGATACTTGGGAATAGATCCATTGGAGCATGATATAAGGTTTGTGGAGGATGATTGGGAGTCTCCTACACTTGGAGCTTGGGGATTAGGATGGGAGGTTTGGCTTGATGGTATGGAGATAACCCAATTTACATATTTTCAGCAGGCAGGTGGAATAGATCTTAAGCCTGTGTCTGGTGAGATTACCTATGGTTTGGAAAGGATCACAATGTACCTTCAAGGGGTTGAGTCTGTATTTGATTTAAAATGGAACGAAAATGTGACTTATGGTGATGTATATCATAGAAATGAAGTGGAGTTTTCAAGGTTTAATTTCGAAGAGGCGGACGTTGAGATGAATTTTAAGCTTTTTGAAATGTATGAAAAGGAGTGCATAAGGCTTATTCAAAAGGAGTTGGTATTGCCAGCATACGATTTTTGTTTAAAATGTAGTCATACTTTCAATCTTCTGGATGCAAGAAATGCCATTTCTGTTACCGAAAGAACAGGTTATATTGCCAGGGTCAGGAATCTGGCCAAGCTCTGTGCTGAGGGTTACCTAAAGTCAAGGGAAGCGATGGGTTTTCCGTTATTGAAGAATGGTTAAAGAGGGGGTGGCTAAATGCCACCTTTTTTTTTATATCGTTTTTCCATTTCCAAAAGTTTTACTTTTAGCTCTATACCTGCTGAAAAACCTCCTAAACCATGTTTGGAAACGACTCTATGGCATGGGATAATGAGAGGAAATCTATTTCTTTTCATCGAGTTACCTACAGCCCTTGTAGCTTTGGGTTGACCTGACAGTTTGGCTAATTCGGAGTAGGTGATAGTATGACCCATGGGGATCTTGGAAAGAGTTTTATATATAGTTTTGTCAAAATTATTAAATATTACCCCAGATAAAATGTGAAAAATATCATAATCTTCAACATCGAAGTAGTTTTCTAATACATCTACTATCTTTGCAATGTTTTGTGGTAGATTATGTTTAGAGATATTTTTTTGAGTAAATTCAATCTTTAAAGGTATGTTTGAGTTATCCCAGTATATTTCTAAATTTGATACATTAAAGAAGGGTATTACTATACTATTCATGGTATTACATATAATAGATTCGATTAATCCACAAGAAAAAAGATTGACTAAGATATTAAAAATTGTAAAATAAAATTAAAATAAAGGAGGTGCCTTATGATATCCAAAACTATGATTATAGCAGAGGTCATAAAAAAGTTTCCCCAATCTAAAAAAGTGTTTGATGAGTTTAATATGGGATGCTTAAGCTGTATGGGGATTCAAAACGAAACAATTGAAAAGGGTTGTTTGATGCATGGTATCGATCCTGAAAAACTTATTGCAGAAATAGAAAAAGAGATTAAAAAGTAATGTACAGTTATCTTACAGATAGAATTTTTACAATAGATTTAGGCCCGAACATGATTATGGGCTGTGATACTGATGATGAGTCAGTTATTTTGTTTGATACATGTATTGATGAGTCTGTTGCTAAAAAAATAGATAAAATTGCTGCTAAGCCAGTTAAATATATTTTAAACAGCCATTCCCATGCAGATCACACTGGTGGTAACTATTATTTTCAGAAAAAATATAATACTAAGATATATATTGATAGCAGGGAGATATCTTTTTGTGAACTTCCTGAATTAGAAACTGCACTATTAAATGGTGGCTATGGTTTATTCTTAACAAAAGATAAATTTTTATGTGCTAAAAAAAGTTTTGCTGATAGACTTGATAAATTTGATCTGAGGAGTTACGGTATAGAGACATTTGATCTGGCTGGGCATTCACCGGGTATGACAGGTTTTAAGGTGGAGGATATTTGCTATTTTGGGGATGCGGTATTTAGTAGAGAAATCATAGACAAATATAAGATTTTATATCTTTATGATGTGAGCAGATTTAGAAGATCCCTTGATAAGCTTCTTGGTGTTCCTTATGAAAAATGCGTTATTTGTCATAAGGGTGTGTTTGATAAAAGTCAGATGGAGCATGTAGTAAATCTTAATAAAAAACATGTGGAGCAAGTTAAAAATATTGTTTACGATAATATTGATGACAACATTGGCGAAAGGGAGATCTTTTTAAAGGTGGTTGAAAAACTTGATATAGAATTGAGCAAAAGTATCTATCTACTTATCTTTTCTACCATAAAAGGGTATCTGTTTGATTTACTTGAGGAAGGTCTGGTGGAGGTCAATATTGATAAAGGTTTTTTATGGAAAAAGATATAGTAAATCTGGAGTTACCTTTTGAAGAGGGTTTATACATCTTTTCCGATGTTATTAAAAGTCAGATAAAGCCCCTTGCTCAGTATAAATGGGATAACGTTTTTTCTGATAGATATCTGAATGTTGAAATTGGTATTGGTAATGGGGAGTTTATTTGCCATATGGCTGAAGTGAATAGGGATGAGGTTTATATCGGTTTTGAAGTGATTCGAAAGATTTTTAGAAAGGCTATAGCGAGGGTAAAAAGAAAATGTTTGGATAATGTCAGGTTGATACAATTTGATGCTGGTTTTTTTATACCCCTTTTAAGGGATTGTTCAGTTAAGAACTTTTATATAAATTTTCCAGATCCATGGCCTAAAAAAAAGCACAATAAGCGTAGATTACTCAAGCCAGAGTTTCTCAAAATATTAAAAGAAAAACTTGTACCTGGTGGTAAGCTCTTTATAGTAACTGACCATGATGACTATGCCAATGAGATCCTATTGAATCTAAAAACAGTGGAGGGTCTGAGACCTGAGTTTGAAGGATATTATGTCAACGATCTTTTGGATTACTATCCAACAAAATATTATAGAAAATTTGCTGTTCATAATAGAGTATATTTTTATAGGATGGTTAAGGTATGAAAAGGGTAATACTTGGTGTACTATGTCTGCTTTTTGCAAGTTCAGTTTTTGCAAAAGATGTCTTTATTCTTGAAGTTAAAGGTATTATTACTGGTTATACTTACAAATACCTTAAGTCCAATTTTGAAAAGATTACTGATAAGGATGCTCTGATAGTAATAAAGTTAGATACACCTGGAGGAGTTTTAGAATCTACAAGACAGATAGTTCAACTTTTTTTAGAATCTAAATTGCCTGTTGTTGTATATGTTTCTCCCCAGGGAGCCAGAGCTACCTCTGCTGGGGCATTCATTGCCCTTGCATCTAATTATCTTGTAATGGCTGATGGCACCCATATAGGTGCTGCCCATCCGGTAAATATTACAGGTGATGATATTAAAGGTGATATGAGAAAAAAGGTGGAGAACGACACTACTGCTTTTATCCGTTCTATATCACAGAAAAGGGGAAAGGATGAAAAGGTGGCAATGGAGATGGTGCTTAATTCCCTCAGCCTAACAGCAAAGGAAGCTTTTGAAAAGAGAATTGCTGATGATATAGCTAATACGGATCAAGAGTTTAAAGAAAAGCTTAAAAAACGATTTGGTATCTCTGAGATAACGAGTTTTAAAATAAATGAGCCAACTATTATTGAGAGGATCGCTTTTTTTCTGAGTGATCCCAATGTCATTGTTATGCTCTTGCTTATTGCAATAGCAGCGATTTTCCTTGAATTTAAGATGCCTGGTTCTTTTATATTTGCTTCAATAGGTATTGCTGCAATAATACTTTTTCTATTGGCTATAAATATTATACCTATAAATTATTTGGGCTTACTTTTGATTTTTGCTGGTATAGCCTTTTTGATTGCTGAGATATTTATTACAAGTTTTGGTTTACTTTCTTTGGCTGGAATAGTGTCTCTGGCTTTTGGTATGTACATCCTGTTTAGTAAAGGGGGTAATATGGGGATTGAAGTCTCTTTGTCCATGATAGTAGGGCTTATTTTTGCTCTTTTGGTAGTGGTGTTGTTCATAGGTAGGTTACTGATAAGGGACATGAAGAAGAAGGTTGTAACTGGTGTTGAGGGGATGTTGGGTCAAGTGGGGGAAGTTATTGATTGGGATATGGAGAGATCAAAGGGTAAGGTTTTAGTTCATGGTGAGATATGGAGTGCAGTATCTGATCAGATGCTGACTAAGGGGGATAATGTGCAGGTTACCGCAGTGAATGATTTTGTGTTGAGGGTGAGAAAGATTGAAGTGTGAACATTTTTTTGTACTTGATAAATATAATAAATTTTCAATAAGGGCTTTATTGGTAGCTTTTGAAAAATGGTTCCCAGATCTGAACTATAGGGTAATAAAAGTTGATGAAATAAAAGATCATCTCACTGATGGCTTTTACTTTTTTTCATTTAACAGTATTAATGCTAGGTTTTATTTAGAACTGGTAAATAGTATCAAAAAGAGTTCTCGTAATCTTAAGACCGTTTGTGGAGGTCCCCATCCTTCGGCAAGACCAGATGAGGTTTCAGCTTATTTTGACAAAGTAGGTGTTGGTGAAGGGGAATTGATATTAAAGGAGATAGTTGAGGATCTATTATCAGGGAATGAGGGAAAAAAGGTTTACAAGAGTTCGAGCAGGATTTCTTTAGATGATTACCCTGCCTATCCCAGAAAGAAAAGTCTCTTTGGTGCCATCGAACTTATGAGGGGGTGTACCTTTTCTTGTAGTTACTGTCAGACACCTCAGCTATACAAAGGTGCTTTAAGGTTTAGGTCTGTGGAGAAGGTTTTAGAGGATGTGGCTTATGGTTTGGAACATAATAAAACAGATATAAGATTCATTTCGCCTGATTCTGCTTCATATTTTTACAATGGAGCTGTGAATTATGTTAAAATAGAAGATCTTTTAAATAGACTTAGTAAACTTTTGAAGGGTAGGGGAAGGATATTTTATGGTTCTTTTCCATCAGAGATCAATCCATATTTTGTTAATGATGACTTTGTAAGACTTATCAAGGAGTATTGTCATAATAGAAGGGTTGTTTTGGGGCTTCAGTCTGCTTCAAAGAAGATGTTAAAAAAGATGAATAGACCAGATGATATTGAACGGGTTGAGTATGCTATTGAGCTTTTTTTGAAGTACAGATTTATTGTTGATGTGGATTTTATTTTTGGGCTGCCGTTTGAGACAGATGAGACGATAATGGAAACGATGCAATGGATTGAGAAGTGGTCATCCAGAGTCAGAATTCATTCCCATTATTTTATGCCTTTGCCTGGTAGTAAGTGGGAGCATTTATCTCCCACAGAGATGCCAGAATATTTTGAACGTTTTGTAAAGAGTCTCGAAGGCAAGAGCCGTCTTTTTGGACAATGGAACACCCAGCAAAACTTAGCCTACTGCCTTGAGAGCCTTCAGGTGTAAATTATAGCTTGATAATATTTTTCAAGATGTTATTTTAAGTACAAAATACTATTAAAAAGGTGTGTATATGAAAGAAACAATCCTTGAAATGAAGAAAAAGCTTATTCTCATCGAAGATTTTGGGGTTACTGAGGAGGATGTTGTAAAAGAGCTGGGAGTCAGTCTAAAAGAATATGAACAAAAAACTGATGTATTATTCAATGAGTTATCCAGTGATGAGAAGGAATGGGTTTTAAAAGAATTATCCAACTGGTTTTTGGAATATAATACATTTTTTGGTGGCTGTGGTAAAAATTGTAGTAGCTGTTTGAAACATTCAGAGATTTAATAGTTTGTATTAGTTTTATAATTTTAAAACTGTTTTCGAAAATAATTTCTTGACCTTTTCATTACAATTATCTAAAAGGTTAGTCTGTTAGTCCGGTAAAGTTCTTACTTTAGGGTGATAGATGAGAGTTAGTTTGGCTTCTGATCATGGTGGTTTTGAGTTAAAAAATACAATACTTACCTATGTTCATTCTAAAGGGCATAATGTATTAGATCTCGGGACGTACTCGAGTGATTCAGTAGATTATCCAGACTTTGCGTTAAAAGCAATTGAATCTATACTAAACCACGATGTTGAAAGGTCTATTATTCTTTGTGGTACAGGTATTGGTATATCGATAAGCGCCAACAGGTTTCCGGGGATTAGGGCCGCTTTATGCTGGGACCCCTTTACTGCTAAATTGAGTAGATTGCATAACGATGCAAATATTCTTGTTTTAGGTGGGAGACTGATAGGGGTTGAGCTTGCTAAAGAGATTGTAGATGTATGGTTAAACACCGGGTTTGAAGGTGGAAGACATGAAAGAAGAATATCAAAAATAGATGAATATGCCTATAAATATTGGAAAAAATATATGGAAGGTGAGAAATGAGTTTATATGATTTTGTAAAAAAGACCGATCCAGAAGTTTATGATGCTTTGATCAAAGAGATTGAACGTCAGGAGACCCATATTGAGTTGATAGCCAGTGAAAATTTTGTAAGTCCAGCTGTGCTCGAAGCCCAGGGTTCGATAATGACAAATAAATACGCAGAAGGTTACCCCGCTAAAAGGTATTATGGAGGGTGTGAATATGTTGATATAGCAGAGGAATTGGCCATTAAGCGGGCAAAGGAGCTTTTTGGGGCGGAGCATGCAAACGTTCAGGCTCATTCTGGTAGTCAAGCAAACATGGCTGTTTATTTTGCAGTATTAAAACCTGGAGATACAATAATGGGGATGAATCTTTCCCATGGGGGGCATCTCACACACGGAAGTCCTGTAAACTTTTCAGGTAGATTTTATAATGTAATACCGTATGGTGTAAGTAAAGACACAGAAACGATAGATTATAATGAGGCTGAGAGGTTAGCTAAAGAGCATAAGCCTAAGATGATAATGGTTGGTGCCAGTGCGTACCCAAGGGTGATAGATTTTAAGGCTTTTAGAGAGATTGCGGATACAGTGGGGGCTGTGCTTGTTGTGGATATGGCCCATATTGCAGGGCTTGTGGCTGCTGGTGTCCACCCGTCCCCTGTTCCGTACGCAGATTTTGTAACCACCACTACCCATAAGACTTTAAGGGGACCGAGGGGCGGCTTGATTCTTTGTAAAGAGGCCTTTGCAAAAACTCTTAACTCACAGATCTTCCCCGGCATTCAAGGGGGTCCTCTTATGCATGTGATAGCTGCCAAGGCTGTTGCCCTTAAGGAGGCTATGACAGAGGAGTTTAAAGAATACCAAAAACAGATTGTGAAAAATGCTAAGAGATTATCTGAGAGATTGCTAAAGAATGGTTTTAAATTGGTATCAGGAGGAACAGATAATCACCTAATGCTTATAAATCTATCAAATGTTGATATTACTGGTAAAGATGCCGAAGAGGCTCTGGGTAAAGCTAACATAACTGTGAACAAAAATACTGTTCCTTTTGAGACTAGATCACCATTCATTACCAGTGGAGTGCGTATAGGTACACCAGCTGTTACTACAAGGGGGATGAAAGAAGCTGAGATGGATATTATAGGTGATCTTATTTCCCAGGTGCTGTCTGAGCCTAATAATGAGGCAAATATTAAATCAGTAAAAGAACAAGTGTTAAAGTTGTGTGAAGCATTTCCACTTTATAAGGGGAAGTTGTATTAAAATTTTCTGTGTGGGAATGAATTGAGACCAGATTGGGATGAGTACTTTTTTAAAATTATAAATGTAGTTAAAGAGCGCTCTACTTGTATTAGACGCCAGGTTGGTGCTGTAATAGTTAAAGAAAATCATATACTTGCCACAGGGTATAATGGAGTTCCAACAGGTATCAGTCACTGCTCTGATGTGGGATGTATAAGAGCAAAACTTAATGTACCATCCGGTCAAAGACATGAGCTTTGTAGAGGGTTGCATGCCGAGCAGAATGCAATCATACAATCTGCGAAATATGGTGTTTGTATTGATGGCTCGACAATATATACTAATACTAAACCGTGTTCAATATGTTCTAAAATGATTATAAATGCAGGAATAAGAGAGATTGTTTACCAGGAGTATTACGATGATCAATTGGCCGACGATTTACTTAAAGAAACATCGATTATTGTGAGACAATACGAAAAAATGAGGTAAAAGATGCAGAGATTTTCATTTCCTGGTGGAGTTCATCCTGAATACAACAAAGAAAAAACAGCATCTAAAAAGATTGAACCATTGACCTATGAGATTGGAGAGGTATTACAAATACCTATAACTCAACACTTGGGTGCTCCTTCAAAAGAACTTGTAAAAAAGAAGGATATTGTTAAAGTTGGTCAAAAAATTGCCAACATGTCAGGTTTTATAAGCAGCAATCTGCATTCCCCTTTTAACGGTGAAGTGGAAGGGTTGGTGCTCGCATCTCATCCTATACTTGGCTATGTCCCAGCAGTAAGATTGAAGATAATGGATCTAAACGATGACTATATGAGAATTCAAAACAAAGAGAAGATCCAAGATTTGGTTGCTGAGGCTGGTATTGTGGGGCTTGGTGGAGCTACATTTCCCACTCATGTAAAACTTAGTCCTCCTAAAAGAATTGATACTTTGATTGTTAATGGTGCAGAATGTGAGCCTTTTTTGACATGTGATCATAGATTAATGGTGGAAAATGCCGAGGAGATCCTTTTAGGAGCGTTGATCGTTAAAGATAAACTTAATATAGAAAATCTCATTGTAGCTGTAGAGGATAACAAACTCGATGCTTATCAGGTATTTGAAAAATATAAAATAAAATACACCTTTGATCTTCAACTTTTACATACTAAATACCCCCAGGGGGGTGAAAAGCAGTTGATCTATGCTACTACTGGTAGAGTTGTGCCTGAAGGTAGATTACCTTTGGATGTAGGTGTAATAGTTCACAACGTTGGAACTTTTAAGGCTATTTATGAAGCGTGGACATTTGGAAAACCATTGTACGAAAGGGTTGTAACCGTTACTGGCGCAGTAAAAGATCCAAAAAACCTTTTGGTGAAAATAGGAACACCTATTTCAAAACTTATAGATGCCTGTGGAGGTTTTTTAGGTAAACCTAAGAAGATCATCATGGGGGGGCCGATGATGGGTTTTGCTGCTACATCGATGGATACACCTACTATGAAGGGGACAAGTGGTTTGGTTGTGTTGCGGGAAGAAGACTTACCAGATATGAAAAAGACAAATTGTATAAGATGTGGCAGATGTGTTCAGGCTTGTCCCATGGGTCTTGTTCCTGCCATTATGGAGCAATATAGTCTAAATGAGATGTATGAAAAGCTTATAGATTGGCATGTAGTAAATTGTATAGAATGTGGATGCTGTAGTTATGTTTGTCCAGCAAGAAGACCCCTTGTCGGGTATTTCAAAACCGCTAAGAGACAGGTAATGAATATTTTAAAACAGAGGTCTCAAAAATGAGTGATAAACTTTTAGTGACTTTTTCACCGCACATTAGGGATGAGATGACCACTTCAAAAGTGATGTTGCATGTTGTCTATGCCCTTTTACCTGCTATCGCTGTTTCCATCTATTTTTTTGGTTATTTTGCCGTTAAGACTTATTTACTTACAATTTTTTTTACGTTGATATTTGAATATATTTTCTTGAAATTACGAAAAAGAGCCATCACTTTACATGATAATAGTGCACTTGTTACAGGTATTTTACTTGCTATGAACTTACCTCCAGATTCTCCATGGTGGTTAATTGCGGTGGGGTCTTTTATAGCTATTGTTATTGGTAAACAGATCTATGGAGGACTGGGGCAAAATCCCTTTAATCCTGCACTTGTGGCAAGGGTTTTTCTTCTCATATCTTGGCCTGCTCAGATGACAAACTGGATAAAACCAGTACCCCTACACCAATCTTTTTTCTTTGATGCTGTATCCACAGCGACACCATTGGGGCAAGCAAAAGCTGAGATAATCGCTAATGGTAAAATAATTGGTAACTATAATGATGTATTCAACTATGCTGGTGGTTATATGGCTGGGTCTCTGGGGGAAGTAGCTGCATTTGCTATAGTATTAGGTGGTCTGTACCTTTTATATAAGAGAATAATCTCCTATCATATACCTGTTTTCTATCTTGTGGGTTTTTTAGTTATCGTTGTTCCATATTGGCTTATACACCCAGAGAAAAGTCTGAATCCTTTAGTACATCTTACAACAGGTGGTTTAATGTTGGGTGTTTTTTTTATGGCTACGGATATGGTAACAAGCCCGGTGACTAAAAAGGGGCAGGTAATCTTTGGTATAGGTTGTGGTATTTTGACTGCTGTCATAAGGATTTTTGGTAGTTACCCTGAGGGTGTTTCTTTTGCGATTTTGATAATGAATGCCTTTGTTCCTTTGATTGATTACTACCTTAGACCAAAAAGTTTTGGGGAGGTGGTAGATGAAAAGTAGTTTGAACATGATTTATATACTTACGATAGTGACAGGTATAGCTGCCTTTTTATTGGCTATTACCTATAAGGGAACAAAGGATAAGATTGAAGAGGCTTATAGGTTGGAATTGATAAAGGCATTGAATATAGTGCTGCCTAAATACGATAACAAGCCAGATACAGATAAAATAGATGTGGACGGAAAAACGGTCTATCTTGCAAAATTGGCAGGTACCACTGTTGGGTATGCTTTAAAAAGTAAGTCGTCAAAGGGTTATAGTGGTGATATTGACATCCTTGTTGGTTTTGATAAAAATGGTAAAGTGTACGGTGTGGAGATTTTAAAACATGCTGAAACTCCTGGTCTTGGTAATAAGATAGAAAATGAGAGTTTTAAAAAACAGTTTGTGGGTTTAGGAAAAGATGACAAGATTATGGTGAAAAAGGATGGTGGTAACATAGATCAATTTAGTGGAGCTACAATAAGTCCAAGAGCTGTCTGTGAAGCCGTTACGATAGCAGTGAAATTTTTAAATGAAAAAGTTCTCCCCCTACAAGGAGGCAAGGAATGAATCTAACTATACTAAAAGAAGGGATATGGAAAAATAATGGTGTTTTCAAACAAGTTTTGGGCATGTGTCCAACTCTTGCCGTAACTACATCTGTTAAAAACGGTTTGGGTATGGGACTTGCAACGACTTTTGTTTTAATATGTTCAAATGTTGTTATATCTCTTATTAAGGATCTCATACCATCAAAGATCAGAATACCGGTTTTTATAGTTGTAATAGCAAGTTTTGTTACAATTGTAGATTTGGCGATGAATGCTTATTTACATGATCTTCATAAAGTTTTAGGTCTGTTTATTCCCCTTATAGTAGTAAATTGTATCATATTGGGTAGAGCAGAGAGTTTCGCATCGAAAAACTCTGTTTTATCCTCTATGCTTGATGGAGTGGGCATAGGCATAGGATTTACTTTGGCGCTTGCGATTTTAGGGGCATTAAGGGAGATACTTGGCAATGGATCGATTTTTGGAGTGGATCTCTTTGGGGAAAGCTTTGCACCTGCGATAGCTATGATCATGCCTCCAGGTGCTTTTATCGGGCTTGGATTTATTATGTTTTTTATCACTTTTTTTGAAAAAAGAAAGAATAGCAAGAGGTAGTAGATGGAATATATACTCCTTTTTATATCTGCAAGTATAGTAAATAATTTTGTATTAGCGAGGTTTTTGGGGATATGCCCATTCATCGGGGTGTCAAAAAAGCTGGATACATCCATAGGGATGTCCTTTGCTGTTATATTTGTGATGGGTGTATCTGGTATTGTTACTTGGATTATACAGTATGCAGTGTTAAATCCCCTGGATCTGGGTTATTTGCAGACGATAATATTTATATTGGTGATAGCTTCATTGGTACAATTTGTAGAGATGGTAATAGAAAAAACTTCTCCAGCTCTTTATAGTAGCTTGGGTATATTTCTACCTTTGATTACTACAAATTGTGCAGTCTTAGGCGCAGCAATCTTGAATATCCAAAACAATTATAGTTTCCTTCAGATGTTGATCTTCACTATTGGGTCTGCTGTTGGGTTTTCTATAGCTCTTGTGATCTTTTCAGGTATCAGGGAAAGGATTGAATTGTCTGATATACCATTTTATTTTAGAGGATTACCGATTACGCTTATCACTGCTGGTATTTTATCATTAGCTTTTATGGGATTTAGTGGACTAGTAAAATAGGAGTGGTTATGATAGAGCCTGTAATTGTTTTGGGTTTGGCTGGAACTATTGCTGGGACGGGGCTTTGGATAGCTTCGAAAAAGTTTTCTGTTCAAAAGGATGAAAGGGTCGTAAAACTAATAGATATATTACCTGCTGCTAATTGTGGTGGATGTGGTTATCCCGGTTGTGCTGCTTTCGCAGAGGCATTGATAAGTGGTGAAGCAGGTATTTCTGGATGTCCAGTTGGTGGCAATGATGTGGCTATGAAGATAGCGGAGATACTTGGTGTAGAGTTTACAAGTACCTATAAGAAGGTAGCCAGAGTCAGGTGTAATGGGGGCCATTCCAATTGCGAGGAAAGATACGATTATGAAGGTCCAGGAGATTGCCATAGTATTGTAATGTTGGCTGGGGGGATTAAATTTTGTATATATGGCTGTGTTGGTGGTGGAAGTTGCGTTACTGCCTGTAAATTTGATGCCATGTATATGAATGAAGAAGGCTTACCCTCCATCGATGAAGAAAAATGCACTGCATGTGCAGCTTGTGTAAAGGCATGCCCTAGAAAGCTTATTGAGATTGTTCCTTATGATAAGAAATTTTTGGTAAGCTGTAGATCTTTTGATAAGGGTGTGGATGCCAAGGCATTTTGCAAAGTAGCTTGTATAGCCTGTAAACTGTGTCAAAAAAATTGTCCATCTGATGCAATAGTAGTGGAGAATAACTTAGCATACATCATTCCAGATAAATGTACAAACTGTGGAAAGTGCGAGGAGATTTGTCCTACTAAGGCCATTAAGAGATATGATTAAGGTATTTCTATGAAAAGATATATTGTTTTTATTCCTGTTTTAATCATCGTTGTTTTTTTAGTGTATTATTTTTACCCTAAGAAAGTTAAAAAAGTTGTTATTGATAGTGAAACACTTAAAAACAAGGTGGAAGATGTCATTGTCTTTAAAAGAATAGATAACAATGAAGAGCTATCTTTAAAAGCTTTAAATGAGTTATCAAAAGATGGTAAAAAGGGCTTTACAGAGGTTCCTGATAATATAAGATTTCTAAAAGTGGTTTTCGATAATAGTTCAAAGGTTGTTACTGTTTATGCAGAGTTTAGGGGGCCAAAGGAACATTTGGGTGATTTTCAGGAATATAAGATCTTACTTCAAATATTTCAGACTGTTAAATTAAATATTCCAGAATCTGAAAAGTTTAGATTGGTATTTTCTGGGGAGACACCTTTTTCTAATATAAGAAGTGATGGGTTATACATGATTGAGGGTGAAAATATTGTTATGGTGGGTGAATAGATGAGAATAGATGGAAGGGATAATAAACAGTTAAGAGAGATAAGAGTAGTAAAAAATTATATAAGGTATCCAGAAGGGTCGGTGTTGATAGAGTATGGTTTAACCAAAGTGATATGTAATGTCTCTGTTACAGACGGTGTACCGCCTTTTTTAAAAGGTACGAATACTGGTTGGTTAACAGCTGAATATTCTATGTTGCCAAGGGCAACGCATATCAGGAATCAAAGGGAATCTCAAAAGGGTAAATTAAGTGGCAGAACTCAGGAGATTTCAAGACTTATTGGAAGATCCTTAAGAACATCTATCGATCTTACTAAGATTGGTGAAAGAACTATAGTAGTGGACTGTGACGTTATACAGGCGGATGGAGGGACAAGGACTGCTTCTATTACTGGCGGTTGTATTGCTCTTTATTTGGCTTCAGAGAAGATGATGAGAGATTTTGGTATAGAAAATCCTATGAAAGAGCTTGTAGCTGCAGTTAGTTTGGGGATTGTCAATGGGGAGATCATGCTTGATCTCTGTTATGAAGAGGATTCTGTTGCAGAAGTTGACATGAATCTTGTGGCAAATAGTAACTTGGAGATTATTGAAATTCAGGGGACATCAGAAAAATCCCCTTTTAATAAAACTGTTTTAGATGAAATGCTTCAAGTGGGCTTATATGGCATAAATCAGCTTGTGTATATACAGAGAAAAGTTCTTGAAATGGTATGAAGTTACTTTTATCTACAAAGAATAGACATAAATTACGAGAGATAAAGGAGATTTTAGAACCGGTGGGTATTGTTGTAGAATCTGTTTATGACTATGTGAATATAGGTGATATAGAAGAGACAGGTAGCACTTTTGAAGAAAATGCAGCTTTAAAGGCTATCGAAATATCTAAGTATGTTGATGAATATGTTATTGCGGATGATTCTGGTATTTCTGTGGATTATCTTGGTGGTGCTCCAGGGGTTTATTCGGCAAGGTTTGCAGGTAAAAATGCCACAGATGATGAAAATAATAACCTTTTACTGAATAAGTTACAAGATATCCCCTTTGAAAAAAGGGATGCTAAATATGAGTGTGTGATAGCTCTTGCCAAATCAGGAAGACTTGTAAAGACCTTTTATGGTGATTGTAAGGGTTATATAGGTTTTGAGTATAGAGGTGAGAATGGTTTTGGCTATGATCCGATTTTTGTTCTGGAAGATGGCAGGCATATGGCTGAGTTATCCCCTGAAGAGAAAAACAGAATCAGTCACAGATATAAGGCATTGGTTAAACTGAGGGATTTTTTAACAAGCAATTTTAGATGAGAAAGTCTTTTCTTTTTTTATCTTTGTTTATTGTAATTTTGCTAACAATTTTTTCTCTAACTCTGAGAGGAATCAGTATCAAAATAGGTGGTAATGTTTATCGTGAGTATATATCCTATACAAACCCTGAAGAAAAAAGAATGATATTTTTAGATATGTATGGAAAAAAGTTCTTTGAAAAGACAGTTATTTACAGCGGTGACTTGTCCTTAGCGGATATTGATGACATTTCTATGAAGTTTTTAATGCACAGATGCCAACAGACAAAAAAAACTAATCCATTTTATAGTTATCTTTTCGGGTTAAATGGAGACAGTTTGAATAAGATATTTTGGGGTTGTTTGCCAAAGAGCTTCGACAACAGTTTTGTGGAGTATGCTTTTTATAACTATATTTTTAAAAATGCAGACCTTAAAATGCTTGGAAAAACGATTTTAAATAGGCTCCAATATGACAATATGACTTATGGGTTGCAGGGGTTGTCCCGTAAAATTTTTGGGCGTGATTACTCAAACTTAAATCATAGCGAAAAACTTTACCTTTTTTATCTCTTTGATAGAGCTGAACAATCTATGAAATTTGAAGAATATAAACAAGCGGTGTATAAGATCTATGATAAGAGTAGGTTAAACTTTAGTAGTGAAAAAAGAATTGATGATTTTCCCCATGTTTCTCAGATTGTTTTAAAGGAATTAACAGAAATGGGGTTTGCAGTTTTACCACATGAAACCATTGTGGAGACAAGTTTTGACAGTAGATTATATGTGAAAGTTATTGATACATTAATATCATATTTTGATAAGAAGGATTCGGCTTTACAGTCTGCTGGAATAATTGTTAATGCCAAAACCGGTGAGATACTTACGATCTTCGGTTCGAAAAATGGTAATGGACGATTGAATAGATCCCTCCATTTGAGAAGACAGATAGGATCTGTCTATAAGCCTGTGGTATATATAGCGGCTTTTGAAAAGGGGATTAGTCCTTTGGATATTATAGAGGATAAACCAACAGTATATGGAAAAGGTAAAAATGCTTATGCACCAAAAAATTTCGAAGATTTCTATATGGGTAAGACAAAGGTAGAGAATGCACTTATTTATTCCCTTAATAATGGGACGTTACAGGTGGCGTTAAAAACTGGTCTTGACAATGTAGCAAAGATGTCTGAAAAGCTTGGATTACCTGCTAAACCTCTTCTTGGTTTCTGTCTTGGTTCTGGTGAATACAATGTTATTGAGGTGGCTAACTATATAAGCGTTATTGCTAATGATGGAGTTAAGAAACGTATAGGATTTGTGAAATCTCTAAAAAATAAAGATGATAATTCCTCAATATTTGTTTCAGAAAGTGAAGAAAGAGTTTTTTCCAATTCTACTGCGGAAATTATAAGAAAGATACTTGAAAAAGTTGTGAGAATAGGTACTGCAAAAGGTGCTGGTTTAATGAAAGGAACCTTTGGAAAAACTGGGACAACAAACGATTCCAGAGATGTGTGGTTTGCTTCTGGCTTTGGTGATTATGTCATTGTTGTTTGGATAGGAAGGGACGATTACAAACCGATGGGGGAAAAAGCCACAGGCGGTGGATTAGCTGCACCGTTGGTAGCTAAATTACAGAGGGTTGTTCTTGAAAGATAGATACCCCTCGATATTGACAGAGGGGTATCCAGTATGCTAATCCCTCACTACTAATACAGATTTTTTAGATCTTCTGACCACTTTTTCAGTAGTACTACCGAAAAAGACGTCCTCAAAAAATGTTTTTGTATGGGATGCAATTACAACTAAATCTATATCCATCTCTATTTCTGCTTTTAAGATTTCATTGTATGCTACACCTTCTTTTATACATGTGGTGATTTTGATATTGGGTTTTGAACATTTTTGTATCTGTTCTGCAAATTTTTCTTCTATATCTTTCATGGTGGCTTCTTGTAACTCTTTGATCACCTCTTCTGAAAGATATTGCTCGATTATAGCCACATCGATCACCTTAACGTGTAACAGAATAATTTCTGAGCCAAAAGCTTCAGCTATTTCAGTGGCTTTCTTTAATGCTTTACAAGAAGCTTCAGAAAAATCTGTTGGAACCAAAATCTTTTTTACATTTATCATAATCAACCTCCTGGTATTATCTTATAATAACATTATACCATAAGATTTTATTTTTACTACAAAAAAACTATATGGTTAATTCGAATATTTGAATATATAGATATGTCTTGTGTAACGTTATGATAAATAACGAGTTTTTGTTGTAAAAAGTCTTGACAAATGCGTTTTCAGAACGTATACTGTATACAACTACAAAAGGAGGTTTGTTATGATGTTTAAAAAGTTGCTAACTTTATTGATGGTGCTGGCAGTTGCAATGATGTTTGGATGTGCTGGTGCTCAAAAACAAGAGGTGGCCAAACCTGAAGCAAAACCTGAGACAAAATCTGAGACAAAGCAGGAAGTAAAACAGGAACAAAAAGGTGGCGAGGTCCCTGCTGGTAAAACAGTGGAACAGATTATTAAAGAAGCAAAATTTGAAATTGTAAACTATGATTATGTAAAAGCAAAGCTAGGTGATCAACTTAGAAAATTCAATCAACTGGTGATTATAGACGCAAGACCAGAGAGGATGTATCAGACTGCTCATATTCCAAGTGCGATAAATATACCAGATACTCATATCGATAAGTTTTTTCCACAGTTGGAGCAGTTTAAAGTTGCAAAAGATACCGAAATAATTACTTATTGTGGTGGTGTTAATTGTATAAAAAGCTATAATGTTGCAAAGTTTTTAAGGGATAAGGGGTATACTAATGTAAAGATCTATCTTGCTGGTGATCCTGAATACTCCACAAAATCGTTCATGGAGATCAGTACTCCATATGCAGAAAAACTCCATAAAGAAGGGGTGTTGTTCATCGATGCAAGACCAGAATTGGTTTATAAAAAGGGTACAATTCCAGGTGCTATAAACATACCAGATACAAAATTCTCTGTGAATCAGGAGCCTTACATGAAACTATTACCACAGGATAAAAACACCAAAATGGTTGTCTTCTGTGGTGGATATGCATGTGTGAAATCTCACATTGTAGCAGAAATCCTTTATAACAAAGGATATAAAAATGTTGTGGTATATGCAGCTGGTGAACCAGAATGGAAGGAGAAAGGATTACCAATAGTTATTCCTGGTCAGGAAGCTCAGCCAGCTAAAAAAGATGAAGCCAAACCAGCTGATGGTGCAGGAGCTATAAAAGCTGGAAAAGATGAGGGTACCGTAGATAAAGAGTTTTTTAAAACGCTTATAGATTCAAGACCTGATAATATAGTGATAATAGACGTTAGGAATCCAAATGAATTTCAGAATGGACATGTTAAAGGTGCTATAAATATCCCTGTGGATGATCTGTATAAGAAAGGGTGCGATTCAGTTATTTCAAGGCTTCCAAAGGATAAGAATATTATCTTTATGTGTGCTTCTGGAGCAAGGGCTGGTGAAATGTGGTTTGGTCTTAAAGATGATTGTAAATACAATATGAAAGGCATCTACTTCCTTGATGCAAAAGTGGATTATTCCTCAGGTCAGTGTGTAATTAAGTAAGATTATTCTCAGATTTGACTAAATAAAGTAGGGCCACCTTTATGGTGGCTTTTTTTTTTAAAATGAGTTGTAATTCTTCGTTATTTTATATAAAATTAAAAAAAATTCCCTGTTTTGGAGAGATTGTTGTGTTTAAAAAATGGGTTTTTTTGATCATCCTAGTGTTCGCTTTTTCAAGTTATACTGACTCTGATACTATAGTTTTTTCTCCACTTCAATTTGAGTCTTCAGGTATGGAATATGAAAAATGGGTCCTTTTTGTTGAGGAACTTGGCAAAAGATTGAATATTAACATCGAATTTAAGCAATTTAAGGATAATAAAGAGCTTTTAAATGATGTGGTAAATGACAAGATTGGTATAAGCTATCTTTGTCCTTTTACCTATGTTCTGGTCAAAGAGAAGAACCCCCAAATAGTGCCTTTATATGTTATTAATATATCAGAAAAAAAATATAAATACAGATGTGTTTTGTTTACTGTACAAAATAGCATAAAAACGGATAGGCTTGACAAAAGGATGACCTTTGCCCTTGTCAGCCCCTATGCAACGTGTGGTTATTTATCGGCCGATTATTTATATAAAAAGATGTTCAAAAAAGAGTTTTCTAATGCAAAGTTTGACTATTTAGGTAGTCACAATAAGGTCATAAACTCTGTAATAGCTGGAAAGTACGATTATGGGTGCACAAATAGTATTCTTTTTGAAAAATATTCTAAGATATTCAATCTAAAAAAAGTCATTGAAACTCCAGAACTTCCTGGTTTTGTACTGGTAGCTAATAGGAAGCTTATCAATGATGAACTATATAATAAGTTGAAAATATCCATGAAAGAGGTATTTGAGCAACCAGCTGTTAAAAATGTAAATCCATACGGAGTTAATGAAATAAGTGATAAAGATTATGATATAATAAGAAAAATGAAACCCAAGTATATCCCTTTTGGAGGTTTGTGGTAAAAATGAAAAGGCAATCAAACGACAAAAGTTATTTAATTGTGTTTTTGATTGTATATCTTGGAGTGACTTTTCTGATCGTACAGTATATGTTTAGAGCATTTAA
Organism: Calditerrivibrio sp.; assembly: GCA_026415135.1. Lineage (NCBI taxonomy): Bacteria > Pseudomonadati > Deferribacterota > Deferribacteres > Deferribacterales > Calditerrivibrionaceae > Calditerrivibrio > Calditerrivibrio sp. Next base: position 26,996 of record JAOAHS010000019.1, read on the forward strand.
AAGGGAGATGGATTCTCTTATAGGAGCTTCTTTTGAACATGTGTCTTTAAATTATGAAATTGTACGAGATAAATATGATATTCTGATTAGGGCTGAAATGTCTAAACTACTTATAGATGAGGTGTTTGTAAAGATTTTAGAAAAACTGAATATTAAAGATGAAAATATTGTCAAAGAGAATCGGAGAGAGCTACTTAAAAAGTTTTATTCTGTGTACAATGTTTATCTTTCTAAGGGTATTGTGGTCTTTGATGTTTATAATTTGCAGGAAAGATTGTTAAGCTTGAAGAATCCAGAGTTAAGTAAAATGCCAATTACAGAACAGAATTTTATTTATCAGGCAATTACAAAAAACGATATCGTCACCGGTTATGAGATAATAGATGGAAGGATTGTTTATAGCTATAATTATCCTCTAATGGTTAAGGGGCAAGTTGTTGGAGGAATTAAGATAGGTTTTTCTTTGTATTCCATCCAATATTATTTAAATAAGTCTGGTACTTTTAATTACTTAGTTGTTTTGAACGATAAAAAGCTATTTAAAGAAACTTTAATGACTAAAATTTCTGATAATATAGATTGTTATCATGAAGATGAATCGATATTGTTTAATGAAGATATGTCAAAAAATATTGTAAAAAAGATATTGAGCAGACAAGTAAAAGCAGATGAGATAAACAAAAAATTGAGGGAAGAGGGTGATTTTAATCTAAGTTATAACTATGACGGGGATTCGTATCTTTTGATTTTTAAAAGAATAGCTAAGATCAATCATGCCAATCTTTTTATAATTGGTGGAAAACAAGAAAGTCTTATAGCTTCTGTAAAACAAAGGTATCTGATGCATACTGCGGTTGCACTTGTTTTAAATACACTGCTTTTTGGGTTGCTATGGTTGTTTATTTGGAGTAAAATCAAATTACTAAAGTCTGAGAAATTCTTGTCCCTTTTAGTAAAGTTTGTAAAAGGTGGTCTTGTTGCTATCGATAGCAAGGGTAATATCAAATTTCATAACGATGCGGTATTCACCATTTTCAAAGATGAAAAGGATCTGTTGGATTTCTTTAGAATTCATGGTGATGTGGACACAAAAGAGGTTTTTTACAATGGTAAAAATCTGATATTTTATAAAGATTATTTAAATCTGGATGAGATTTTTCAAGGTTATTTGATCTTTTTTGTTGATATTACTGAAAATGTTAAACTACAGGAGAGTGTAAAACTGGCTTATGAGATATTTAAAAACAGTTTAAGCGGTATTATGGTCACAGATACAAATGGAGTAATTTTGGATGTAAATGAAGCTTTTAGTAAAATTACTGGTTATGAAAAAGAGGATGTACTTGGAAGAAAACCTTCGGTACTAAAGTCTGGATTTCACGATGATGATTTTTATAAAAATATGTGGGATTCGATACAAAAATATGGGAAATGGGAGGGTGAAATATGGAACAAGAGAAAGAATAATGATATCTATCCGGAGTATTTGACAATATTTACGATAAAGGACGATTTTGGTGTAACTAAATATTATGTAAGTAGTTTTATAGATATTTCAGACATTAAAAAGTATGAGGAGAAGTTGGAGTATCTGGCATACTACAATGAAGTAACAAAACTACCGAATAAGAAATTTTTCTTAATTAAATTAAAGGATTTTATTAGGGATAACAGTTCAAGCAATATAGCTGTATGTTATCTGGATATAGATGGGTTTAAAAAATTTCTTGATAAGTATGGCTTAGAGGTTTCAAATAATATTATTAATCAGATTTCTAATAGGATACTGCCCATACTCAAACCGAAAGATATTATATCCCACTTTGATGAAGATATGTTTGTTTTTGCAACTATTTTAGAAAAGAATGAGAATTTAGATGAATATCTTGAAAGGATCCAGTGGGCAATATTTAGGCCTTTTACAGTGGATGGGGAAACTTGGAACTTTACCAGTTCCATAGGTGTAACAATTTACCCTGAGGATAAAGAAACCCCAGACGAGCTTATAAGACATGCTCAGCAGGCAATGTTCAACGCAAAGTTGAAAGGTAGAAACAAGATCGCCTACTATGATATTGTTCAAAGTAAGCAGATTGCTATTAGAAAAGAAAAGGTTGCTGCTATCGACAGAGGTTTAAAAAATAGAGAGTTTATATTATACCTTCAGCCCAAGATCAATGTTGATCTTGGATCTGTTGTGGGTGCTGAAGTGCTTGTTAGATGGTTGCATCCTGAATACGGCATGATTCCACCATCGGAATTTATTCCTTACATTTACAATTCAGATATTGAGATCGAGTTTGACAAATACATATTTGAGGAATCGATTAATGCATTAGAAAAGCTTAGAACAAAGGGAGTCGATATCAAGGTAAGTATAAATATATCTCCAAAGGCCCTCTTAAATGAAGAACTACTTAAGTTTGTTCGTGATATTGTTTCAAAAAGGGATCAAACTGTTTGTAGAAGTATAGAGATAGAGATTATTGAGTCCACATCTATAAATAATCTGGAAAAAGCAGCATCGATTCTTAGTGAATTTAAAAAGATGGGTTTTAGTACTTCAGTGGACGATTTCGGAACTGGTTATGCTTCTTTGGACTATATCAAGTCTCTGCCAATAGACACGGTGAAGATAGATAGAATTTTTGTTATCGATTTATTAAAGGATCCAACAGATTTAAATATTTCTGAAGTAGTGATACTTCTTGCTAGAGCATTTAATAAGGAGATAGTGGCTGAAGGGGTGGAGGATATGATGACAGCTGCAGCTTTGTATAAATTGGGTTGTAATACATTTCAGGGGTATTTTATTTCAAAGCCTTTACCTTTAGATGAATTTATCAAAAAATATGATGAGCTTAATACAATAAATATAAAGAAATCTCTGGAATCTTACTTCAAAAATAAAGAAGATATTGAGATCTTTGCTCTCATAAATGCCATCTCTGAAATTTTAGAGTTAGTAGAGAAGATAGAAGTAAAAGATTTTGATAAGAATAAATACGATAAAATATTTTTTAATCTGATGGCCTGGCTTAATAACAAAGGGAATTCATATTTTATGCGGAAAACAGATTATGCTCCAATAATAGAAAAGATTAATAAGGTTAAAAATATCCTTGAAAAGATCAATAGAAAGGATTACCCCAAAGATATGCTTAGCGCTTATATCGAAGAATTAAAGAATATATACATGTTGATAAAAGTCGATTATGAAAATCTTTGTGTATGAATTATAAACTAATTAAAGTAAAGTTAAGTTTTTTGTGGTTATGTTCAGTTTTACCTATTTTGTTTAATGTCTTCTAAGAGACTGAAAAAGGTATCCTCTATGTAGTTAGACATTTTAAATATAGGTATATTCTTGTAAAAACTAGATATTGTAACAGTGAAGTTGCTTGATATCTTTTGGTCATGGTCAAAAAAAGTATTATAGATCATGGCAATTACGCTGATATTTCTAATCAATAATGCCTCAAGGGTAAGCAATGTATGATTTATACTTCCTAATTTAGCATGGGTTACAAGAACAACTTCGGTGTCTAACTCCTTTATGAGATCTATTGTAAGATAACTGTACGTTAAAGGAACCATAGCTCCACCAGCACCTTCTATTATTACGAAATCATAGTGTGGTGTTAAGCTATTCAAGCTATTTTTTATCCTTTCTTTATCTATTGTTTTGTTTTCCATTTGTGCCGATAGATGTGGGGAGGCAGGATAGTTAAATAGATACGGGCAGGTGATACCATTTAAATCCTCTAATGTAAGCTCTGTCCCCATTATTTCCCTGTGTTTTATAATGTCTTCAATTACGTTACTACCTGTCTGTACAGGTTTTGCTGTTATTACCTTGTGGTATCTTTCTTTTAGGCCTTTTGCAATGAGTCCTGTGGCATAGGTTTTCCCTACACCTGTGTCTATTCCTGTTATAAAAATTAGCTTAGCTTTCATAAAGGGTAATGACATTTTATATTGTTTTTAAAAGATGGCTTTTCATTTAAGCATTTTTCTTTTACAAAAGGGCATCTGGTGCTAAAGATACATTTATGTCTAAATATATGGCTATTTTTGGGGATATTGCCGGGTATTGTTTCCAGGTATTCCACATCATTTTTTATGCTTGGTACAGATTTTTTTAGTAAATAGGTATAAGGGTGTTTTATGTTATCTTTAAGTAGATCTTCTCCATTTAAAATCTCCATCATCTCCCCTGCATACAGGATTAAAACCCTGTCGGATATAGATTGTAACAATTTTAGGTCATGGGATATGAAAAGTATCGTTAATTGTTTTTCTTTGTTTATTTTAAACAATAGGTTTAGTATCTCCTGCTGGATGGTGACATCTAAAGCGGTTGTGGGTTCATCTGCGATGAGTATTTCCGGATTAGAAGCCAGAGCCATACCAATCATGACCCTCTGATTCATACCACCACTTAAGTTGTGGGGATAACTGTTTAATCTCAGATCTGGCTTATCAATCTCTACAGATTTTAGAATTTCTATGGCCTTCTTTTTAAAGTCTATGTTTTTGTGATACAATTTTATGGTTTCGATGAGTTGATCACCAATAGTTAGAACAGGATTTATAGAGGATGATGGGTTTTGAAATATCATGGAGATATGCTTTCCGCGAAGTTCTTTAAGATCACTTTTTTTATAGCTAATACCGCAGAATTTTATGTCGCTAAAATGGATATCAAAATAACTTGGCAGTAGATCAAGCAGAAATTTAGCAAGAACTGTCTTCCCTGAACCAGATTCCCCAGCTATACCCAAGATCTCACCCTTTTTGACTTCGAAGGCCACATCTTGTAGTATAATATGATCATTTATACTGATGTTCAAATTATCAATTAGTAGCATGCAAAAATAATATTTGAAAATTTTTTGTTTGTCTATATTATATTTTTATATGGGTGAACTAAAGGATATTATTTTAGAACGAATTGATATTGCTGATTATATATCTCAATACGTGGACTTGAAAAAGAATGGAAGCTCTTATAGAGGGTTATGCCCTTTTCATTATGAAAAAACACCATCCTTTTATGTGACTCCATCAAAAAGGCTTTTTCATTGTTTTGGGTGTGGGAGTGCAGGCAATGTTATTACTTTTGCCATGAAATACCACAATCTGAGTTTCACAGATGCTCTTAAGATGCTTGCTGCAAAAGCAGGTATAGAGTTTGAAAAAAAGATGCAGATCGACAAGGGTTTAATAGAATTAAAGAGATTGCATTATGATATAAGTGTTGTTTCTCAGGAGATGTTATTGGATAATATTGGGACGGTGTATCTTGATTATTTGAAAAAGAGGGGATTTGACGAAAAGGATATTGTAGATTTTTCTTTGGGGTTTATACCTGATGGATACAATTTTAGTGGTTTATTAAAGAAATACTCCTATGATATCATAAAAAAATCTGGGTTGTTTTATTACAGGGATGGACAGGATATTTTTAAATTTTCTGGGAGATTACTCATCCCTATTAGAGATATTTTTGGAGAGATTGTTGCTTTTTCAGGTAGAGATATTATGGGGGCTATGCCAAAATATATTAATTCTCCAGAGACACCTATATTTAAAAAAGGTAGTCTGCTTTATAATCTCAATAAGGCAAGAGAACATAGTTTGAAGTTAAAAACGATGTATATTGTGGAAGGTTACTTTGATGTCATTAGGATGTGGAAGCATGGATATATGAATGTTGTTTCATCTATGGGTACAGCATTTACCTACGAACATGCCCAACTTGTAAAGCGATATGCTGAAAATCCGATTGTTATATTTGATGGAGATCAAGCGGGTGTAAATGCTGCTCTAAAGATTCTCGAGCCTTTTATTTCTGTTAATACTATTCCAGAGGTGGTTTTTTTACCAGAAGGAGAGGATCCTGATACATTTTTAAGGGATAGAGGGGAGCAGTTTGAGGAGGTACTTTTAAATAAAAAGGACCTGTTGATCATGTTATCTGAAAGGTATGCTAAGATGGATGGTTCTCTTTCCAGAAAGGTCAAGATTTATGAGTCTTTGGTAAAAAAGATCGAAAAATTTCCCGAGTCCTCCTTAAAAAGTGCTTATACAGAAAAGCTCAAAACTATTTTTAATATTAATGCAGAACTTTTGGTTTCAAAAAGGATCTTTAAAAAAGATTCAAAGATAAAGCCTAAGGATTTGAGATATATATATGAAGATGATTTTTTAGCATCGCTGTTTATAATAAAAGATGAGGAGTTGATTTCCAATTTAATTGATGGCTTGAGCAAGGAGTTTTTTTATCAGGATAAAAGAGGGTTAATATTTGAGAAAATAGTTGACATTATGAGAAGTTCTGGTAATATAGATACCCTTTTTAATGATGAGGAAGTTGGTGAACTTGTATCGTATATGGTTTCCCAAAGGAATTATGTTGAGCCTTACAAAATAGCTATTTTAAATAGAAACAAACTTATATACAATCATATAAACAAAGAGAAATTACAACTTCAAGAACAGTTAAAGATTGTGTCAGATGTAAAAATGTCTATGGAGATTTTAAAGAAAATAGATGATTTGACCAAAGAAATGATTAAATATAATAAAGTGGAGGCATAATTGATGTCAAAGAAAGTGAAGTTGCCTGATTTAAAACCGCTTATCGCATTAGGAAAGGAGAAAGGTTTTCTTACTTTTGATGAAATAAATGAGATAATACCGGAAGATGTCTTGTCGCCAGAGATTTTGGAGGAGATTCTGGTGAGATTAAAGCAACTGAAGATAGATGTAATAGACAATAGGAATAGTTCTGCACCTGTGATCACATCCCCTATTATCGAGGATGAAGAGATAGAGCTGGACGAACTGGAGACCGATGATTTGTCTATTGATGAGAGTCTGGAAGATGGTTTGTCTTTTGATGATCCCGTCAAACTCTATTTAAGGGAGATGGGGAATATCCCTTTACTCAGTAGGGATGAAGAAACTGAAGTGGCTAAAGAGATAGAAAATGGTCAAAAAAGGGTGATTGTTAATACTTTTTCGTTTATTTATGCTGCTGAGAAGTTTTTATCCATAGTGGAAGATATCAAAAACGGTAATTTCAAGCTTAAGGATTTGGTGGACTTTGAAGATATGAGTATAGAAGATGAGGTTGATATAGATGAGATGGATGAAGATGAGTTAAAAAGGTTGAAAGATGAGAGGGACTTAAAACTTAGGGATGAGTATCTGACGATCCTGGATGATATCTGTGTAAAGATATCTGAGGCTGTAAAGATCTGTAGAAAGTTGAAAACCATAAAGAAGCACGATAGAGTGGAGTCTATAAGATGTACAGTTAATGATCTTTTAGAAGATGTAGCCAATCAGCTTTTGAAGATAAAAGTTAACTATAACCTTATCTGTAACATAGCAAAAGAAATATCAGCTTTTTATGATGAGCTATACCAGCAGGAGAAAGATCTAAAAAAGATTATAGATATTTTCAGGTATAAAGACGAGAATATTGATTACATCCATTTCGATGTTAAAAATTTAGAGATGAATGAAAATAAGGCTCTTACTCAAAAAGAGGTACAAAACCTTATTGCAAAATTCAAAATGATTCAACAAAAGGCACAAAAAAATTTAAAGCTTTTGGGATATAACAGGTTTGAACTTGATAGTCTTCATAACGCCCTGATTCATAATCTCACCAAGACGGAGGAATATAAAACAAAACTTATTCAGTCAAATCTAAGGCTCGTTGTAAGTATAGCAAAAAAATATACAAACCGTGGTCTTCAGTTTTTGGATCTGATACAAGAAGGGAATATAGGGTTAATGAAGGCAGTAGAAAAGTTTGAATATCAGAGGGGGTATAAATTCTCCACGTATGCTACGTGGTGGATAAGACAAGCTATAACGAGAGCCATTGCAGATCAGGCAAGGACAATTAGGATTCCAGTCCATATGATAGAAACAATAAATAAGATGATGAAGGTGTCAAGGAATCTCCAGGTGGAGTTGGGAAGGGAGCCTACACCAGAAGAGATAGCAATGAAGATGGATGTTCCGGTGGAAAAGGTGAAAAAAGTGTTAAGGATTGCAAAAGAGCCTGTATCTTTAGAAACACCTATTGGAGAGGATGAGGATAGCTCTTTAGGCGATTTTATAGAGGATAAAAAATCGAAAAACCCCCTTGATGAGGTTATTTACCTTAAATTAAGTGAACATACAAAACAGATCTTGGATACCCTTTCTCCGAGAGAGGCTTCTGTCTTGAGATTAAGATTTGGGATAGATTGCGCATCAGACCATACATTGGAAGAGGTTGGTAAGAAATTTAATGTTACTCGGGAGAGGATTAGACAGATAGAGGCTAAGGCTTTGAGAAAATTGAGACACCCCACTAGAAGCAGGATCCTTAAAACCTTTGGAGAGTAAGCAATGTTTGGATTTGAAGAGAAATTGGCGAGATTGGTTTGTGATTATAGTTTGAAGATAAAAGAGGGTGAGGTGGTAGAGATAAGAGGTGAAAGTTGTGCTGAGCCTTTTATTAAAGTTTTGTATAAATATATTCTTACTCAGAATGCTTATCCCCTTGTTAGGATAAGTTTTAATGAGCAGTTATATACATTTTATAAATATGCCAGTGAAAAGGTTATCGAAACTTTGCCTGAGGTATTGTTGACCACTGCCAAAACGGTTAATGCAGTTATAAATATAGATTCTGAGTCAAACACTAAGCAGCTTACCGGTGTGGATCCTGCAAAGATAGCTTTACATAGGAAGACTACAAAGGTTTTAAAAGATATTATGTTTGAAAGGGAGGCAAAGGGGGAATTCAGGTGGGTAATCGTACCTTATCCTACTTCTGCAATGGCTCAGGATGCTGAGATGAGTTTGGATGATTATGCCGATTTTTTGAAAATGGCTCTTAAGCTTGATGAGGTGGATCCTGTCTTGGCTTGGAATAGTGTGAATCTTTTTCAACAAAAAGTAGTAGAGATCTTAACGGATGCAAAGCAGATAAGGATTCAGGGTACAAAAACCGACCTTACACTGAGTGTAGAAGGTAGAAAATGGATAAATTGTAGTGGAAGGCATAATCTACCAGATGGAGAGGTGTTTACCAGTCCTGTTGAGGATAGTGCCGAAGGGGAAATATTTTTTGATATCCCTACCTCTTTTATGGGTGTGGAGGTGCAGAACGTTCTTTTGAGATTTGAAAAGGGTAAAGTGGTGTATGCAAAGGCGGAAAAAGGCGATGGCTTTTTACAGAAAATGTTGGAAACGGATGATGGTGCACGATATGTAGGGGAAATTGCCTTTGGATTGAACGATTCTATTACTATTCCCAGTAAGAATATACTTTTTGATGAAAAAATAGGTAAAAGCCTTCATCTTGCTATAGGTTCATCCTATCCAGAAACTGGTGGTAAAAACCAGTCGGGACTTCATTGGGATCTGATTAAAGACATGAAGCGTTCGAGTGAGGTATATAGGGATGGAGTTTTGATATACAAAGATGGGGTATTTTTAAATGTTTAATGCCTTTTTCTTCCATTGCCCAGTTAAAGTACATGTGGAAAGGGATCCTTATGAAGTATTAACAAATTTTTTAAAGGATTGTAAAAGGGTTGGTGTTGTATCTGGTAAAAGGGCTATCTTTGTTACCGGTTTTAGTGACTTTTTGGTGGATAGATTCAGGGAACATGATATTTATTTTTTTAATGAAGTGAATGAAAACCCCACGATAAATGAGGTTTTAAAGGCTGGTAGGTTCTTAAAGGACAATAAAGTGGAAAAAGTTATCGCTTTTGGTGGTGGTAGTGCCCTTGATGCTGGTAAAGCGGCTGCGATTTTTGCCACAAATAATGTCCCCTTTTATGAGCTTCTAAATGCTGAAAAATATAATATGCCTTTACCTTTAATTGCAATTCCTACTACGTGTGGTACTGGTTCTGAGGTTAATCATTACAGTATTATAACTGATCTTGAAAAGTTAGATAAGGTAAATTTTAATAAACCATTCACGTTTCCAAAAGAAGCAATTCTTTGGTCAGAATTTATAAAAACCCTTGATAAACAGATTATGTTGTACACTGTATACGATGCTTTTACCCATGCCTTTGAGGGGTTTGTATCCAAGAGATCTAATAAGTTTTCAGATATAGTGGCAAAAGAAGCTATGTATATAATCTTGAAAAATTTAAAGTCTGTTTGCGAGGGAAGGGACTGTGATATAAAGGAGCTTCTTTTTGCATCATCACTTGCCGGTGTTGTAATTTTACATACAGGTACCACTGTGCTTCATGCATTGGGTTATTATTTGACAAATGTTCACAGGGTTCAGCATGGCCTTGCCAATCTATCATTGCTTACAAAGTATATTAAGATGTGTGAAGATTCTAATATAGAAAAGTTAAAACTTTTACGACTATTGGAAAAAGAGGTGGGAATTACTGTTGAAGAGTCTGTGCAGGAGATATTTGGGGGTATTGTTGCTAATGTTTTTGAACGTGTTGATGTGGAAAAGATGGTGGAATATGCTATTAAAAAACCTAATGCTTTATCTACTCCTTTTGAAGTAGATAAAAATTATATTCTAGAGCATCTTGTCTAATTTTTGAATACTTTTCCATAATTTTTTTTACGTATATTTCAGTTTCACCTATTTTAGGTATTGACATGTTTTTTAATACTTTGGTTGGTCCGGCATTGTAAGCAGATAGTGCAAGATCAAGTCTCCTGAATCTCTTTATCTGCATAGATAAATATTTTATCCCTGCTTCTATATTTTGCTCTATATCAAAAGGTTTTTGAAAACCGATATCATAAAAAGTAGATGGCATCACTTGCATAAGACCAACTGCTCCTGTCCTTGAGATAGCATATTTTTTGTATTTTGATTCGACTTCTATAACAATTTTTACTAATTCTGGATCTATTTTGTATTTTTGACAATGTTTTTCTATTATTTTATAGAGTTCTTCCTTTGAAGGTAGAGGAATTAATACCCCGGTATCTGTTATAATGTAGTGTAGGAGTATATAAACACTAATAGTTCTTGATTTTATAAAAAAAGGGTTTATAATGGATTTTGGGTTAAAAGTAGTGAAAAAAGTTACAAAATTTATAAAAAGTAGATGGGCCAGAAATAACGATAATGTGTATTTGTATATTTTTTCAACCATCTACGTAATATTTCATAAATTATTTTAGTAGTCAATAATATTGTGGGAGTAGTTTAATGAAGATTTCGAATATGCTGGAGAATAAACATTCTCTGATATCATTTGAGTTTTTTCCACCTAAAAAAATAGAAAACGAACATATACTTTTTGAAACGATAGATAGTTTGAAAAAATTTAAGCCAGATTTTGTTTCTATTACCTATGGAGCAGGTGGTAGCACTAAGGATAAAACCCTTGATTGGACGCTGAGAATCAAAAGGGATTACTCCATAGAGACGATGATGCATCTTACATGTATTACTTCAAATAGGAATGAGATAGATGATCTTTTGGATATTTTAAAAAAAAATGGGATCGAAAACATCCTCGCTTTAAGAGGTGATATACCAAAAGATGGCTTAGCCTATACAATTAGTTCAGATTTTAAGTACGCTGCCGATCTTGTAAGAGAGATCAAACCCTATGGCTTTTGTATCGGGGTGGCAGGTTATCCTGAGGGGCATTTAGAAGCTGAGAGCCTTGAAAAAGATATTGAGCATTTGAAAGAAAAGATAGAGGCTGGAGGAGAATTTATTATAACCCAGCTCTTTTTTGATAATACTTTCTTTTATAGATATCTTGAAATACTTCAAATATATGGTATTGATCAACCGGTAATAGCTGGTATAATGCCGATTACTTCGTATGGGCAGATAGAGAAGTTTAAACAGATGTGTGGTGTGAGTATCCCACGTAGTTTGGTGGAAAAGATAGAGGGTAAGAATGATGATTATGTGTTTTCTGTGGGGGTAGAGTATTCCACCAGGCAGTGTGAGGAGCTTCTTAAAAACAAAGTAAGAGGACTTCATTTCTATACCCTTAATAGATCTGAAGCTACAGGTGAAATATTGAAGAATTTGGGATATGTATAAAAGGATATTGATGTTTCCTACATTAAAAGAGGCTTCTTATGTCTTTAAAAAACGTTTTGACCAGAATAATGGTCTATTGTGTCTGAAACAAGGCGATGTCTTAGCTTGTGTGATAGGGGTGAGCAAATCAGCTTCTTTGATCAACACTTACAAGGTATTTGAAAGTTATGGGGCTGATGAATACTTCTTATTGGGTATAGGGGGAGCTTACAGAAAAAGTGGATTAAAAGTGGGGGACGTGGTAACGATCATGGAGGATTATTTCGTTGATGAGGGAGTTTTTTTAGGGGATAAGTTGATGGGATTGGATGAAATGGGGTTTGCTATTTGTGAAAAGAACAGGGTGTTTTTTAAGGTATGGGAGGACCTAAAGATAGTAACAGGTAATACAGTCTCGGTGTGTAGTGGGACAGATTTTTGGTCTGATATGTTACAGTCAAAAACGAATGCAGATGTGGAAACAATGGAAGGGGCATCGGTGGGGCTTGTTGCAATGGGTTTTGGTAGGGATGTTTATCATATTAGGGCTATTTCAAATTTTACAGGGGAAAGAAGGAATCAGGAATGGAATTTTATGCTTGCTATGGATAATCTTAGTGATTTTATAAGGAGAAACCTCTTATGAGAGTCTTATTTTTTACTCTACTCTTGATGATGCACAATTTAGTTTATCCATACTGTTTCGATGAAGCAGAAAAACTGTATGGAGTAAGCAAGGATCTATTGATTGCTATAGCGATGGTCGAAAGTAACATGAAGCCAAATGCAATTAATAAAAACAAAAACGGAACCTTTGACTATGGTGTTATGCAGATAAATAGTGCTTGGTATTATGAGTTAGGTGAGGAAAAATGGCATCGTTTGGCGGATCCTTGTGAAAATGTCAAAACTGGAGCCATGATACTATCTAAGTGCATAAATAGGTTTGGTTTTAACTGGAGAGCTGTTGATTGTTATAACAAGGGTTCTAAAGCTACTAATTATAGCACTTATATTTTAAAGGTATATAATCAGTTAAAAAAACAGAAAGGTGTAGAGGTGGTTAATAATCAAAAAGATAGACTTGATACAAAAAGCAACTGATAAGGTTCTATTCAAAGAGGATAAATCTTAAGAGGAGATTTTAATGGGTTTTTTTGATGTTTTTAAGAAAAATGAGGAAAAGAAAGCTCAGAAGGATGAGTTGGGGTTGTTGGAAAGGCTGAAATCTGGTTTGGCGAAAACATCTACAAAACTGGTGGGAGGGCTAGAAAACATTATTTTTGGTAAAAAGAAGATAGATGCCGAATTGTTTGATGAACTGGAGGAGCTTTTTATCACTGCCGATGTTGGTGTTAATACAACTTTGAAAATTATTGAAAAAGTAAAAAGCGATGTATCCCGGAATGTTTTAAAAGACCCCTCAGAGCTAAAAAATGCTATTAAAAATGAGTTGATAAATATTTTAAGTATCAAAAATGAATTAAATACAACAGAAGATAAGCCTTTTGTCATGTTGATTGTAGGGGTAAATGGTACTGGTAAGACGACAACTATTGCTAAATTAGCCAATATGTTTAAAAATAACGGATATTCGGTAATTTTAGCTGCTGGTGATACTTTTAGGGCAGCAGCTATAGAGCAGTTGCAGGTCTGGGGAGATCGTGTGGGTGTTCCTGTGATTAGGCAGTCTGAGGGGAGTGACTCGGCTGCAGTCATTTTTGATGCTGTTGAGTCTGCCAAAGCTAAAGGGGTAGAAATTGTTATTGCAGATACTGCCGGTAGGCTTCATAATAAATTCAATCTTATGAATGAGTTAAAGAAAGTTGTAAAGGTAATAAAAAAAACTATTCCAAGTGCTCCCCATGAGGTATTGTTGGTAATAGATGCTACCAGTGGTCAAAATGCCATAGAGCAAGCGAGAAGATTTAAAGAAGAGATAGGGGTGACAGGCATTGTTCTTACCAAGCTTGATGGAACTGCAAAAGGTGGTGTCATTGTGGGTATAGTGGATGAAACTGGGATACCTGTAAAATTCATAGGTTTTGGTGAAAAGATGGATGATTTGAAGCCTTTTGATGCCAAGCTTTTTGTGGATGCTCTTTTTGATAAGTAGGTTGTAAATGTTTGATAGGGAACTTTTTCGTTGGTTATATTTGGAGAATGATCGATCGGATATATACTCTCCGGTTGTCTGGAATGGCTACCAGCTTAATTACTTTGACTATGCTGGTGAGAGTTTTATCATAAAAGATGATTATAAGCCCATTGACGCCCTGTACTTTTCTATAAACTTTTATAAAAAAGGTGAATTAAACCTTATACACCTATCAAATCTGGCGTGTATTGTTCAAAAGTTAGGTGTGTTGTTTTCCGATATAGATCTTTTCAAGAAGTATGGAATAAAAAGCAGTTTTGATTTTGAACTACTGCTTTATTTTAATAAATTGCCTGATAAATTAAAAAAATACCTGTCCGAGAAGGAAGTATCCCTAAAATATATAAAACAGATTAGGTCTTTAAGCCACGATACTTTGATCCATCTGGTGAATTTTGTTGAACGCTTCCCATCTTTGGGAGAATTTAGGGGTTTTTTAAATGATCTTTTTGATTTTGGAGGTGTGATTGGAGGGGATTTGGGACAGCTTAAACTGATTAAAAGGAAGAGGGATGAGGAATATTATACTTTTCTGGAATCTTTTAATAAAATACTTATGGGATTTAAACATGTTCAAGTCAGAAATAGTAACAACTTTGAAAAAAGTGAGCTTATAATCTCCTTTTCCATAAGCAATATCGATGACCTGTATAAGGCATTGGATGAGCTAACATATAACACTGATAACTTCAAAAAGCTCTTTTCTCTGATGGAGGATTATGGTATTTCTTAATAAAAAATGTCTTGGAGGCTACTTCCATAGGTTATTTGAAAAGAAGGGGATAGCTTATTATCCCGTTTCATCTGAAGATGAGATCGAGGATTGTAAAAAAAACATATACATCACTTCCCAGAAAAACAGGTTTGTTCACAAATGCCCCGGCACAAAAGAATATAGATGTTGTAACTATATGGTAGTGGATGTAGTTGAAGGTTGTCCTTTTGACTGCTCTTATTGTATCTTGCAGGTTTACCTGAATAATGATTTTATAAAAGTCTATGACGATCTTGAAGAAATAATATATAATGTCAAACAACTGGATAAAAAAGGGCGTTTTAGGTTAGGTACAGGGGAGTTATCAGATAGCCTTGCTCTTGATCATATTTTGTATTTGACAGACTTTTTTATCCCACTCATTAACGAATGTGAAAATATCCGGTTTGAATTTAAAACCAAATCTGATAATATTAAAAATTTATTCAATCATGATCCGAAAAATATTTTAGTTTCATTTAGCTTAAATCCCCAGGAGATAGTATCCAGTGAAGAACATTTTACAGTATCGGTAAGTAGAAGAATATTTGCAGCTAAAGCTTTAACTGAATATGGTTACAAAGTGGGCTTTCATTTCGATCCCTTGATAGATTGGGATAACTTTGAAGGATTATACGCTGATCTTATTGAGGATCTGTTTGATAATATAGCTGAAAAAGATGTGGAATTTATTAGTATTTCAAGTTTTAGGTTTATTCCTGAGCTTGCAGATATTATCAGGATAAAGTTTCCCCACACCAAGATCTTAGCTAATACTTTTGTGAAATCCCTTGATGGTAAGATGAGGTATTTTAAAGGTAAAAGGTTTAAAATGTTAAGTTTTATATATTCCAAAATCAGATCGAGCTGGAAAGATGTATTTATTTATTTCTGCATGGAGGATGAAACTATTTGGAGAAGAGTTATAGGCTATGATCCCGGTGATAGAGAAAAGTTTGAAGCATATTTTAATTGGAAAAGAGTATGAATGTATTATCCATCGATATAGGCGGGACTAACGTTAAGTATGGTTTCTTCAAGGTCTTGGATAAAGACAATGTGGAGTTACAAAACTTTAGTTTTTTTAAAACACCAAAAGATTTTAATGAGTTTGTGCTTAGGATAGAGGAATGTACAAAGCATACTGCTTTTGATGTTGTAAGTGTTGCAATACCTGGGGTTTATGATTTTATAAAGGATGAGATTATTTATGCTCCTAATATTCAGTTTTTAGATGGTATAAAAATAAAAACCTCTTTTAATGAAATGTTAAGGTGTGATGTTTTAGTAGAAAATGATGGTAATCTAGCTGCTTTGGGTGAATATTTTTTTGTAGAAAAGTCAAGTATAAGGGATTTTGTGTTGGTTACATTGGGTACTGGTGTAGGAGGTGGAGTTATTTTCGATGGGAAAATCCTATCTGGTAAGACTACAATATCGGAGATAGGACATATCACCATAAATTTTAATGGAAGAAAGTGTGGTTGTGGCAAGATGGGCTGTTTTGAGGCGTATTGTGGTATGGGTGGTTTGATTGAAACATATAAAGAAGTTTCAGGTCTTTATGTTTCTAAGGCGGATGAGATTTTTAAAAAGTGTTCCAATAAGGATGTTTTAGCAAAGATAAGTGTGGACATATTTGCTTATCATTTAGCGTCTGGTTTAGTGTCTATAGCCAATATCTTTGCTCCCGAAATTATTAAGATAGGTGGAGGTCTTTCTTTTAGTAGTAATCTTTATTACAGAAAAACTATAAGGTATTTTTCTAAAATGATCTTTCCTGCGTTTAAAACAAAGACGAAGCTATCCATTGCAGAGCTAAGAAATAATGCGGGGATATATGGGGGTGTAGCTTTAGCTTTGATGTCTTGTAGCTTAAAAAAAACTTGATAAAAAGGTTGTTTGGTGTTAAAAAAATCTTTTGTAACTCTTATATGTACAAATAATAAATACGGGAGTTAGTATGGATTATAAGAATAGTTTAAATTTACCTAAGACAGATTACCCCATGAAAGCTAATCTTAGTGAACAGGAGCCCAAAAGAATTCAAAAATGGCAAGAGAATAAACTCTATAATAAAATATTAGCATCAAGAAATCCAGAGAAAAAATATGTACTTCATGATGGCCCACCTTATGCTAATGGTAATATCCACATCGGACATGCTTTAAATAAGATATTGAAGGATTTTATAGTAAAGATTAAAAGTGCAGAAGGGTACTATGCTCCTTATGTGCCTGGTTGGGACTGTCATGGGTTGCCAATTGAACACCAGGTGGATAAAGAGTTGGGGGATAAAAAACATGAGATCCCAAAGTCAGAAAAGAGGAAGATGTGTAGGAAATATGCGGAAAAGTTTATTGATGTTCAGCGGGAAGAGTTTAAAAGACTCGGTGTTTTGGGTGATTGGAACAATCCATATATAACAATGGATTATGAGTACGAAGCCATTACATTGAAAGAATTATACAAATTTTTCAATAATGGTGGGGTTTATAAAGGTTCCAAGCCTGTTTATTGGTGCATAGATTGTATAACAGCTCTTGCAGAGGCTGAAGTGGAATATGGTGACCATATATCCCATTCAATATATGTAAAATTCCCTGTTTTAGAAGAAACGAAGAGAGCTTTTGGTGTTAACGGTGATCTTTATGTTGTTATTTGGACCACTACTCCATGGACTTTGCCTGCCAATATGGGTGTGGCTTTTCATCCTGAGTTTAGTTACAGTATAATCAGAGTTGAGAATACTGATAATAAGAATATAAAAAAAGGTGATATGCTTTTGTTGGCTACTGAGTTGATTGAAAGGCTTGTTAAACCTTTTGGGATCCTTGAATATATAGAGGTGAAATCTTTTAAAGGTGTTGAGGTTGATAAAGGTAAGTGCAGGCATCCGTTTTACGATAGGGTTTCATTAATGGTTTTAGGTGAACATGTCACGCTTGAACAAGGTACAGGTATTGTTCACACAGCACCTGGCCATGGGCAGGAAGACTACGAGGTGGGCTTGAAGTACGGGCTTGAAATCTACAACCCTGTTGATGATTTTGGAAATTTTAAAAAGGATGTTGAGTTTTTTGCTGGTTTAAATATTAATAAAGCAAACAAGTTAATTGTAGAGCACATGGATAAAAATGGTGCACTAATTTTGGCTGGTGATGTTCAACATTCTTATCCACATTGCTGGAGATGTAAAAAACCTGTGATTTACAGAGCTACACCCCAATGGTTTATATCTATGGAGTCAAATGAGCTAAGGAAAAAGGCACTTGAAGAGATAAAAAAGGTTAGGTGGACCCCCACATGGGGTGAAAATAGGATCACGGCTATGATAGAAAACAGACCCGATTGGTGCATTTCAAGACAGAGGAGTTGGGGTGTACCTATAGCTGTTTTTATCTGTGGTGAATGCGAAGAGATTATTATCGATAAAGATATTCAAGAGAAAGTTTTAGATGCGTTTATGAAACAGGGTGCAGATGCCTGGTTTGATAACGATGTTGAGTTCTTTTTGGGAAAGGGGTTTCAATGTCCTAAATGTAAGGGTAGCAATATAAGAAAAGAAACAGATATTTTAGATGTTTGGTTTGATTCAGGGGTAAGCCATGCTGCTGTATGTGAAGTAAGGGATGACCTAAAACCTGGTGCCAATATGTATCTTGAGGGTAGCGATCAGCATAGAGGTTGGTTCCATAGTTCCCTTTTGGAATCTGTGGGGACCAGAGGAGTGGCACCTTACAAAGAAGTCTTGACTCATGGCTTTGTTGTGGATGGTAAAGGCAGAAAAATGTCCAAATCCCTCGGAAACGTGGTAAAACCACAGGAGATAATTGAAAAGTACGGTGCAGAGGTTTTAAGGCTTTGGGTGGCTGCTGAGGATTATACTGAGGATGTGAGGATTTCTGAAGATATCATAAAAAGATTGGTAGAATCTTATAGAAAGATTAGAAATACAGCAAGGTATCTCTTAGGTAATCTTTATGACTTCGAATTTGATAAAGATGCCATTGCTTATGAAAGGCTTATGGAGCTTGATAGGTACATTCTTTCCAGGTGGCAACAGGTCAAAGAAAGGATTTATAAGGCCAACGAGAATTATCAATTTCATATCTTTTATCACTCTTTTATAAATTTTTGTATTAATGATCTATCTTCTTTTTATCTTGATATTATAAAAGACAGGACCTATTCCTTTAAGTATAACTCCTACCAGAGGAGATCTGCTCAGACTGCGATGTTTCACCTGATCAAAGAGATGGCGATTGTTATGTCACCTATACTTTCTTTTACTGCTGACGAGATATGGGAATATCTACCGGTATTTAAAGATAAAAAAGAGTTCGTTTTTTTAGAAACTTATCCTCCAGTGGATAATATCGATATGGATCTGTTAGCAAAATTTGATAGGATCATTGAGATAAAAAAAGAGGTTAACAAAGCACTGGAGTTAGCAAGAGCTGAAAAAGTGGTAGGTCATCCGTTGGATGCGAGGATAGATCTTTATTTGACATCTAGTGATATGGAAATATGCAGAGTTGATGAGGGTTTGGAGAAGATGTTTATTGTTTCCGAACTTTATTTATATGATCTGAAAGAATCACCAGAGGAGATATACACTTCAGAAGATGGTAAGATTAAAGTAAAGGCTTCTGCTTCTATTTTACCAAAATGTGAAAGATGTTGGGTACATTCAACCACCGTTGGTAAGCATGCAGAACACCCAGCGCTTTGTTCAAGATGTGTAGAAAACATATAGTATAGGTGCTAGATGAAGTTCAATTATATTCTCATAATAATGTTGGTGGTTCTGGATCAATGGACTAAAAAGATCATAATAGAGAAGTTTCAGCTTTATGAGAGTATCACAGTAATAGATGGCTTTTTTAACCTTACCTATGTTTTAAATCCAGGGGCTGCTTTTGGTTTTTTGGCTAAGATGGATGAAAGATTTAGAGTGCTCTTTTTTGTGTTTGTTACATTTATTGCTATATGTTTGGTGGTGTACCTGATTATAAGAGAAAGGGGGTTTATTCTTCGTAGGTATGCTTATTCTTTCATATTAGCTGGTGCAATAGGCAATCTCATCGATAGAGTAATGATAGGTAAGGTTGTAGACTTCTTAGATTTTTATATAAAATCTTATCATTGGCCAGCTTTTAATGTGGCAGATGTATCAATAAGCTGTGGTGTTGGCTTATTGCTTTTGGATTTGATAAGAGATAAAAAGAGAAAACAAGCTACTGGAGGATAAGATGAACATAATGCCTAAGAGAGCGTTGATAAGCGTTTCAAAAAAGGATGGTATAGTTGAGTTTGTCAAGTTTTTGTCTTCAAAAGGGGTTGAAATTTTATCTACAGGTGGAACATATAAAGCGCTAAAAGAAAATGGTGTGTCTGTTGTAGAGATATCAGAATTTACAGGTTTCCCAGAGATGTTGGATGGTAGGGTTAAAACTCTTCATCCGAAAGTCCATGCTGGTATACTAAACATCAGGGATAATGATGAGCATAGAGCTATTATGAATGCACATGGATTGAAAGACATTGATATGGTAGTTGTAAATCTTTACCCCTTTGAGGAGACTATTTCAAAGGAGGGTGTATCAATAGATGAGGCCATAGAAAATATCGACATCGGTGGTCCATCTATGATAAGATCGGCAGCCAAGAATTTTAAGTTTGTTGCTGTGGTGACTGATCCAGGTGATTACAGAATAATAATGGATGAGATAGAAAAATCAGGCGGGATATCTTATCAAACGAGAATGAATCTCTCAAGAAAGGCTTATTCCCTTACGGCTTTTTATGATAGTATGATTGCTAATTATTTTAATGGACTGATGAAGGTGAAGTTCCCAGAATATGCTGTTGTGACTGGAAGATTAAAAGAGATTATGAGGTATGGTGAGAATCCTCATCAGGCATCTGCCTTCTATACTCAACCTTTAATTAAAGAGGTATCCGTATCCACTTCAAAACAGTTACAGGGTAAAGAGCTTTCTTTTAACAATATTGTTGATATAAATGCTGCTTTTGAGCTTTTAAAGGAGTTTAAAGAGCCTGCCTGTGTTATTGTAAAACATAACAACCCTTGTGGTGTTGCTATTGGAGAAAACCTTTTGGAGGCTTATCTGCTGGCTTATGAATGCGATCCTGTGAGTGCTTTTGGAGGTATTGTGGCCCTCAATAGGGAAGTGGATGGTAAAGTTGCAGAGGAGATGAAAAAGCTGTTTTTAGAGGTTATTATTGCGCCATTTTTCTCAAAAGAAGCTAAAGAGGTATTTGCTGAAAAGAAGAATCTAAGACTGATAGAGACTGGCGAGATTACAGATTATAGGGATTCGGAGCTTGATCTTAAAAAAGTCGTTGGAGGGTTCTTATTACAGGATAGGGATCTACATCAAATAGATGATATTAAAAAGCTTCATGTCCCCACTATGAGAAAGCCAACAGACTTCGAATACAAAGCCCTTGAATTTGCGTGGAAGGTTGCAAAGCATGTCAAGTCAAATGCCATAGTTTATGCAAATGAGAGACAGACTGTGGGTATAGGTGCAGGTCAGATGAGTAGAGTTGATTCAAGTAAGATTGCAGCTCTAAAGGCAAGGAAATCTATAGAGGGCTTAGCTATGGCTTCAGATGCCTTCTTTCCATTTAGAGATAGTATAGATGAAGCTGCCGAAAGGGGTATAAAGGCTATCATTCAGCCAGGTGGATCCATTAGAGATGAGGAAGTGATAAAGGCTTGTGATGAACATGGTATTGCTATGGTTTTTACAGGCATAAGGCATTTTAAACATTAGGAGAAAAAGTTATGAAAGTTTTGGTTGTTGGTTCTGGTGGTAGGGAGCATGCAATAGCTTGGAAATTAGCTGAAAGTCCGAAAGTAACAAAGGTTTTTTGCGCACCTGGCAATGGTGGTACTGCTAATGAAAATAAATGTGAAAATGTAGATATCAAAGTTACTGATTTTGAAAAGTTAGCCGCTTTTGTAATGGATAATGATATATATTTTACTGTAGTTGGGCCTGAGGAACCATTGGCAAAAGGGTTATCAGATTTTTTTGAAGATAAAGGTCTAAAAGTATTTGGGCCAAAAAAGGATGGTGCTTTGCTTGAGGCTAGTAAAGCTTTTGCAAAGGAAGTGATGGTTTCTGCGGGTATTCCAACAGCTTTTTATAAGGAATGTAATAATTATGGTAGCGCTGTGGAGTATTTGAAAGAAAAAGGTGTACCAATAGTAATAAAAGCTGATGGTCTTGCAGCAGGTAAGGGTGTAACTGTGGCTTTTGATATGAAGGACGCTGAAAATGCTCTAAAAGAGATCTTTTTGGATAAAATTTTTGGTGAGGCAGGTAATAAAGTTGTCATAGAGGAGTATCTAAAAGGTGAAGAAGCTTCTTTTATAGCTATTACCGATGGTGAGACGATTTTGCCTTTTGCTTCAAGTCAAGATCATAAAACAGTGTATGATGATGATAAAGGACCAAATACCGGTGGTATGGGAGCATATTCCCCTGCTCCTATAGTGGATGCTGACGTGCATAGAAAGGTGATGAATGAGGTTATGTATCCCCTTTTAGAGGAGATAAAAAAAAGGGGGATTTTGTATAAAGGGTTTATTTATGCAGGTTTGATGATTGATAACGGTAAGCCTAAGGTGTTGGAGTTTAACTGTAGATTGGGTGATCCTGAGACTCAGCCGTTGTTATATAGGATGAAGAGTGACTTTTTTGAGTTGATAGATGTAGCTATAGCAGGAGATTTGAAAGGGTATGATTTGCAATGGTATGATGAATTTTCAGTTGGTGTTGTAATGGTTTCTGGAGGATACCCGAAGGAATATAAAAAAGGGTATGAGATAAAAGGTCTTGAGGATGTTGTAAATGATGTAAAAGTATTCCACGCTGGAACAAAGTTTTGTGATGGGAAGTATTTTACTGATGGTGGGAGGGTATTGTGCATCACTGCTAAGTCTGATTCTCTTAAAGGTGCCATCGAAAAGGTATATAAAGAGGTAGATAAGATAAGTTTCAAGGACTGTCATTATCGAAAGGATATTGGTATGAAAGGATTGAAGAGGATTCAGTGACTGATATAAAAAAAATTGCTGTTTTGCTAAGGGTGTATAGTAGAATTGATGATCTTTTAGCAAATTTGACTATAATACGAAAAAGATGGTCAATTGGTGATAGGGCATACGTTCTGGTATCATCAAATGGTTCAAGGGATGGTTTTCATTTGCCAGAGGAAGTTTATAGACTTTCTGATGTTGTTGTTGAGCTGGATGAGAATCTCGGACATATACGGGGTAATGCACAATTGATTTTAAAAGGGTTAGAAAAAATACCTGATGAGACAGATTTCTTGATTATCTTAGAGGCTGATACGTGGTTGTTGAATGATGAAATTATCAAAAAATATATCAACATTATGAGTGAGGAAAAAATTGTTTGGTGTAGTAGTGAGTGGAGT
>JAOAHS010000020.1 GCA_026415135.1 Calditerrivibrio sp.
GTGTTGATGTTGCTGACCATACCAAGGATAAGATGGAGCTAATGCTTGATTCCTTTCACGGTATTTTTAGAAGACTGGAAATGCTGGATATTATAACTGTTGCTGGAGTAAAAGGTTCAGCCCTTGGTGGTGGCTGTGAACTTGCTATTGGCTGTGATTTAATAGTATGTGCTGATAATGCAAAGTTTGGTCAGCCAGAGATTAAGCTTGCTGTTTTTCCACCCATTGCAATTACCTATCTAACACAGGTTGTGGGTAGAAAGAGGGCTTTTGAAATAGTTGTACTTGGAGAAAATATTTCTGCAGAAGAAGCGAAGGTTATGGGACTGGTAAATCAGGTTTTTCCACTGCAAGAGTTTGAAGAAAAATTGAAGGGCTATTTAAAAAAGTTTGAGGCAATGAGTGGTTCTGCTTTAAAAATAACTAAACAGGCCTTTAAAAAATCTTTAGCTTTTGATTTTGAAAGAACCCTTTCTAATGCAGAGGCAATGTATGTTAAAGATTTAATGAGCCTTGAAGATGCTAATGAAGGTATTAACTCATTCTTAGAAAAGAGAAAGCCCATTTGGAAAAATAGGTAAGATATAGGGGAAGAATATTAAAAAGGAGGATTTATGGCTATAGATAAAATTAAGACCTATCAGATGGTTGAACCGGGTAAATTGATAAAAACTGAGATACCAAAACCAGAACTTAAAGAAGATGAGGTACTTGTTGAAATTAAGGGATGTGGTGTTTGTCATACAGACCTAAGCTATTATTATCAGGGAGTTCCAACAGTGACAAAACCCCCTTTAACTTTGGGACATGAAATTTCTGGTGTTATAGTAGAAGGAAGGAGTGATCTAATAGGCAAGGAAGTTATTGTGCCAGCGGTTATGCCATGTAACAGCTGTACCATTTGTGCTCAGGGAAGAGAAAATAGATGTTTAAACCAAAAGATGCCAGGAAATAGCTTAGGTATTTATGGCGGATATTCAAGTCATATACCAGTTCCTTTTCGTGATCTTTGCATTATTGAAAATAGAGGTGATTTTCCCATTGAAACATTAGCGGTTGTAGCAGATGCGGTAACAACACCTTATCAGGCAGCAATAAGAGGTGATTTAAAAGATGGTGACTTGGTGATCGTGATTGGTGCTGCAGGAGGTGTGGGAACTTATATGACCCAGATGGCAAAAGCTTTTGGGGCTAAGTGTGTAATTGGTTTTGATATAGCTGAAGATAAGTTAGAAAACATGAAAAACTATGGACTTGATTATGCGATAAATCCAAAGGGAAGAGATATAAAAGAAATAAAAGATATTTTCAAGACAATCTGTAAAGAAAGGGGTTATCCTTCAAACTATGGTTGGAAAATATTTGAATGTACCGGGACAAAGCAGGGGCAGGAGACCGCTTTAGAATTCCTTTCCTTTATTGGTAGGCTTGTAGTTGTAGGATATGGTCCCCATAAAATAGAATATATGCTTTCAAAACTAATGGCTTTCGATGCTGAAATTGTAGGAACCTGGGGATGCCCGCCAAAATACTACAAAAATGTTTTAGAGTTTGTCCTAAGTGGTAAAGTTCAGATAAAGCCCTTCGTTGAGATAAGACCAATGAGCCAGATTGAGGAGGTTTTCGATTTAGCCCATCACGGAAAGTTAAATAAAAGAGTTGTTCTAACCCCAGATTTTTAAATATTTATTTTTCCTCTCCCGCCTACAGATAGGAAGTAATTAGGGATTACTTCCTATCTGTTATTTTTTAACTAACACTGTTTGATTAAAAATCTATTAAAATTGGTAATTTTTTACCAAAGCTAATGGTTATATTTTATCAATTTTAAAACATTGTTTAATTAAATTGATTATGAAAACAATTGTCACTGTTTATTTTTTAGTGTAATATTCAATTTGTTCTTAATTGGCACAAGGGTTGCTTGATAGACAACACTTAATTTTAGAAAAAATAAACAGCGTTAAAATAGGAGGTTAAGATGGGTTTAGAATGGATTCCAAGAGATAATGAATTAAAAAATCACAGCCTTTTTGGTGATGAACATTTTGGCAAGGAAGCACCATGCACAATCTATGAGAAAAGGCCATTAAAGGATCCACAGGGTAAAGTTATTGAAGATCTTTATGTTGCTTGGATAACATTGAATAATCCAGCCCAGTATAATTCCTATACCACAGAAATGGTTAAGGGTGTTATAGCGGGGTTTCAGAAGGCTTCATCTGATAGATCTGTGGTTGCGGTAGTTTTTACAGGAGCGGGGGATAAAGCTTTTTGCACCGGTGGAAATACTGTTGAGTACGCCTTCTATTATTCAAAACGTCCCAATGAGTATGGAGAGTACATGGACCTTTTTAATGCTATGGTCGATGGTATTCTTAACTGTAAAAAGCCGGTTGTTTGTAGGGTGAACGGGATGAGGGTTGCAGGAGGTCAGGAGATA
>JAOAHS010000021.1 GCA_026415135.1 Calditerrivibrio sp.
AGGATAGATCTGACCTTGAAGATGCCAAACGCTATTTACATCATCGAATTTAAGGTAGATACGAAGGATGCCTTAGCTCAGCTAAAGGAAAAAAGATACTACGAAAAATATCTAAACCTAAATAAACCGATATTCCTTGTGGGTATAGAGTTCGACTCAAAAATAAAAAACATAGCCAGATTAGAATGGGAAATAGTTACTATCAAATGATTTAATTTAACGAAAGTTGCTTATATTTCATAGTCATTGAATATGAAGTCAAAAGTACTGTAAACTCCACTTATGCTAAACTCACGTATTGAGCGGTTTTACTCTTCAGTAAAAATACAATACCATAACTAACTAAATCGATTCTTTATGAATGAATTTATTATCCAGACAATACTAAAAAGTGCTCCCAGTAAAACAAACTTCTCCTGCAGCTAGTCACTTTTCATCTCTCTTCAATAATCTTTTGTGGGTCAAAATGTCAAGACTTTCGCCACCATGATTAAAGAGTAAATCAATAACTGACAAATAGGGGACAAAATCACCGTATAATTGTCTGTATACAGGATGTTTATAATCCTGAAATTGAACTTTGATTCCATGTCTTATGAAATCTTCCTCATCAATATAATTTCTACCAGATGCCCCTTCATAAAATATATCAGCATTAAAAATCTTACAAATCTCAATTAAACGCTGAATTCTGTCTTTTGTCCTCATTCCAAGCGATGATGAGAGAACGATTTGTTTATTTTTTATCCCCAAAAAAGTAATTAAGTTTAATATAAGGTACATATCAATATCTATGAGATAGTTCCATTGTCTGTTGTATGTGTCTTCAAAAAAAGAGAGATAGTCTTTCAAAAAAGGAGATTTTGAGTAACTCATTTTTATGGAATTTAAGTGTTTCCTTCTCCAATTTTCCTTATTGTCAATCTTAATATCCTTAATGAGAGGATTTTGAGACAATTTTACATGCACAGGCACAGTGAGCCATTGTATGCCATTTGCGGTCTTTATGCGATTTCTATTTCTCCAACCTTCCTTGTCATATTGCACATCATCATAAATGACAAAAACATCACTTCTATAAATCTGTTCGAAAAATCCAAGCCAAGGAAGATAACCCGGTTGAAGTATGCCAATAATTTTATGCATATTTTTACATGTAGTATTGTTAAACTGTTTAACTACTTTCCTTATCAACCAAGTTTAGCTGAAATTCCATAGTTCATTCACTAACATATCCTTCACAATCCTGAAAAGCAAGCGTATGCTGTCTTTTTATTTCTGCGTTTTTAACGATCTTCCAGTAGTTATGCTTCCAAGAACGGTATTTCCAGTCTGGACAATTTCTGCATAGTTCAATTTCATTTGCCCTTCTCTGAAGATGCTTTTGCCGATAATATTCAAACCCCTCACCATGCCATATCTCTTTTATACTCTTTTCATGGACATTCCCCATATCAGTAACTGCTGCTATATCAAAACCACAAACCATAACTTTTCCTCTTGAGTCTATATTTAATCTTTCAAAAATAAAAGGACATGGTATCATTTCCTTTGGTGGTAAATATGGTGTAGGATCAGCTGACTTTGAAGGATCATTTATACCCCAAGTGAGATACTTTCTCTTTTGAAAATTATCAACAATTGGCTCCCAAAATTTGGCAACCTCATCTATATCAACCCCTACCTGATTTACACCACTTGCTATAATCTTTGTGGGGCTTTTAATCCTGTTTCTAAGTTCAACCATACGCTTTACATTTTTAAGTAGAACACTCCAATTTAAGCCTTTTCTAACTATTGCATAAGTTTCAGGGTCAGCAGCATCTACACTAAACTCAATCATGTCTACACCAGCTTCAAGGAGCCTAATGGAATTCTCTTCATTAAACATTGAACCATTAGTAATCAATCCAACTTTCGCACCTACCATCTTTGCATACTCCATCAATTCAACAGCTTTTGGATGTAACATTGGTTCACCACCGCCTGATATTCTTATCCAAGCACCATATTGACCGCACTGGTCTGCAATGATTTTAAATGTATCATCATTCATTAGTGGTCTATCTTTGTAATCTACCCTTATGTTTGAATTTGTATAAGGACAATTTGGACATTGTGCATTACAAATATAAACAAACGACAATACACACATCATAGGAAATTCTTGAGCTTCGGGCCTGATACCATATTGATCTATCTTGTGCTCAATTTCGTTTACTTTTTCATTCATTGTTTCTTCCTCAAATATCACTTATTTTGGCCATCAAAAAAACATCCTCATAATGACCATTCACAAACCTATCCTTTTTTAAGATCCCCTCTTCCACAAAACCTGCCTTTTCAAAAGACTTCTTTGCCCTAATATTTGATGCTAAAACATAAGCATAGAGCTTATGCAAATTCATTTTGTTAAAGGCAAATAAAGATATCATTTTTAATGCTTCTGTCCCAAATCCTTTGTTTTTACCTTCACTATCACCTATAAGTATCCTCACCTCTGCCTTTCTGTGCCTATAATCAACATTATAGAGCCATACATTACCAATGTATTTATTGGTAGTTTTTTCTTCAATGGCAAATACCACAATGTTTTGATTTTGCTGAATCGAATCATACCATCTTTCATGTTCAATCTCAGTCACTGGTAAAACCCTATCAACTAATGAGGCTATCTCACCATCATTAACCCATTGTCGATATATCTCAATATCTCTCTTTTCAAAAGGACGAAGTATAATTTTATCTCCTTTATACATAATTAACCTCAATTTTTAATCCTTACCCATTTATAACTTTTTCAGTATTGCATAAATCTCTTTACACCACATAATTCTTTTGCATCATTTACATAATACTCATCAAAAGTTATCCCGTCTTTTACACTTAAAATGAAAATCCTATAACTTTATATAAACAATCTAAATATACATTTAGCTAAAGCAATTAATAAACTAAATACTAAATTGAGAATAAAGGTATCCAACTTTTTTCGATTAGCTTACTACCCAAAATACCTCTCCCACCAAACTTGAAACATCATAAGATTCCAAACTCTGCCTGCAAATGCCTTGTTACCACTGTGATATTGATTAAGCAACTCATTTATATAGTTAACATTTAGTAAATCATGTTTTTTTAATCTATTATATGATAATATATCTTTAGTGTAATCTCTCAACTTGTCAACCATCCAATCAAAAATTGGCAAAACAAAGCCTTCTTTTGGTCTCTTTGTAATACCATGAGGTAAAAGAGGTTCTACAGCCTTTTTTAGTATATCTTTTACATTCCCATTTTTTATCTTCATTTCACCAGGAATAGTCGCTACAAATTCTACAAGCCTATAATCAAGAAAAGGAGAGCGGATCTCAACCGAGTGTGCCATTGAAAGGAAATCAACAAAAGCAAGCACCTGATCAGGTAGCTGGGTATTCCATTCAAATTCAAGTATTTTATTGAGAGCATCCTTAGCAGTCAATACCTTAAAACTATTCTTTAGTAGTGATAATGTGCTTATGCTGCCTATATTTGATTTGAAATTATCCGAAATGAGGTAGTTCTTTTCCTCATCTGAAAACAAATAAAGATAATATCTCCAAAGAACATCATCTCCTTGAGATTTTTCATAAAGCTCTTTAAGAAAATTTACATCACAAGGGGCAAAAAAACCAGCTTTATCTGCTTCATCTACATTCCCCCTAATCCTTGCCTCTTTGTATCTTTGCATAGGTTGAGCTAAACGATGAGAAAGATAACTGCCGAATAGTTCATCTGCACCATCGCCTGAAAGGGCAACTTTCACATGTCTGCTGATGAGTTTTGTAAGAAAGTATGTAGAAATAGTACCAGAAAAAGGTTGATCAAACGCATATATAACATTTTCTATATCATTAACTAACTCTCTATAAGACATTATATACTCATAATGCTCCGTTTTAAAAGTTTCCGAAACCTTACGAGCATAGTTTAGATCAGCTTCTTTATTCTTTAATTCATCTTCATATCCAAGAGAAAAGGTCTTTATAGGTTTATCAGAAAATCTTGTCATTAATGCAACTACTGTACTTGAGTCAACACCACCACTTAAGTATGCTCCAAAGGGCACATCACATATCATCCTTAACCGAGTCGCATCCTCAAGCAATCTGATTATACCTTTTGTAGCATCTAGTTCCGTAATAGAGTAATTCTCGTTAAATTTAATCCTCCACCATCTCTTTTTTTCAATCATACCATTTTGCCATACAAGCATCTCTCCAGGCAAAAGTGACCAAATGTCTTTAAAAGCAGTAAACGGTGCGGGTATATTTTTAAAGGTAAAGTAATGGTACAGTGCCTCATAATTCGGCTCTTTTTTATAATGGGGATGTGCAAGTAATGCTTTTATTTCTGAACCAAAAATTAGATTTTCCCCTATCAAACAATAAAAGAGTGGTTTGACTCCCATCCTATCTCGTATCAGATAAAGTCTTTTAAGCGATTTGTCCCAAAGTGCTATGGCAAACATGCCGTTAATTTTATGGGGAAAAGATTCACCATATTCCTCAAACAAGTGAACAATTAATTCAGTATCTGAATGATTTGTATAAAACTTATGACCCTTCTCAACAAGTTCTTGTCGTAATGCTTGAAAGTTATATATTTCACCGTTGAACACCGTCCAGAGGCTTTTATCTTCGTTATGAATAGGTTGTTTACCTGATTGCAAGTCAAGTATACTCAGTCGTCGCACCCCTAAATTGATAAAATTATCGGTATAGTATCCATCATCATCGGGGCCACGATGTGAGACCAGATCTGTTATTTGTTTTAAAGTTTCAAGATCAGATTTTCCAGTAAATCCACAAATTCCACACATAGTTAAAAGTCATAAAAAGAAATAACTTACTTCAAATACATTTCTTGGTATGTCTAGCCGTTAAACTGTCTACAATTATTTGTTATCCATACTGCAATAATCTGATCTAGCCGATTGCCAATCCTTACAATCTCTGCACATAGGAGGAAGCTCATTGTATCTACCTTCTATGTGAAGCTTTCGCAGAACCTTCAGCTGATTTTGCCAAACTGATTTAAGACTTTCTTTTGTAACATTGCCTACAACCACTTTTGCATCAAGATCAACGGGACAGAGTACTACTCTACCATCATCAGCAATTGACATGGTTTGCATTAACCAATGACAAGGCCATCTATCCTTATTCCCAAAAATCTGGTTAGGAGCATCAATACTCCCTGCCCAACTGACCTTAGGTCTAATCTTTGCAGTTACCCCTTGACTTGTCCAAAATTTTATAAACTCCTCTTTCTCATCTACATTCTCATCCATTTCAACAAACTGAACAACTACTTTTGGATGAGTAACTGAAAGTTCTTTTTTAAGCCGTATTAACGTAAGAATATTGTTTACAGTCTTATTATAATCACCTCCAACCCTCAATTTTGCATAAGTCTCAGGTGTTACAGCATCAACCCCAAAATAGATAGCATCAAGTCGTGAATCAATAAGTTCTTTTGCTGCATTTTCATCCATTAAGCAACCATTCGAATTTAGAACAATATCTGTAAGCCCCTTTTCTTTACCATATTTAATCATGTCAAAAATTGAAGGTTTCGTATTTTTTATAACAAAGGGATCACCAAAAAATACCATCCATACTCTCGTATCTTTATTATTTTCTGCGATCTCATCAAGTATTTTTGTCACCAACTCCCACTTCATTATACCTTTTTTACGGGTCATATTTTTATGAACACACATAGAACATCTCAAATTACAAAAACTTACAGTATCAATAAGTACAACTTTTGGAAACTCTATTATCTCATCAAGCCTACCTGCCTCTTTCTGCGACTTCATAATGAGTTCTTTTTGTAATATCTTAACTTTTGTCATGATGATTTCCCCAATAATTTATATTTCTGCATCATTTCTTATTACCTTTAAATCTAAAAATCAATTAACACGTACGTTTATCCTCAATAAGATATTAAAATAAATTGACTATTTTGATAAAGAGATTCAATGCTCCGCCTTTCTCAGCTACATTATAAGCTGAGCAAGAATAGACTATTTTGATAGTGAAACTTAGTAATAGATTGCGTTTTTAATATATACATTTTCTATTTTTGTCAATACAAAACAAAAAGGAACAGATA
Organism: Calditerrivibrio sp.; assembly: GCA_026415135.1. Lineage (NCBI taxonomy): Bacteria > Pseudomonadati > Deferribacterota > Deferribacteres > Deferribacterales > Calditerrivibrionaceae > Calditerrivibrio > Calditerrivibrio sp. The sequence continues at coordinate 6,163 of JAOAHS010000021.1, forward strand.
TTAACCAAAAGATTAAACAAACAAAGCAGTTACCTACTTAACCTGATTAAAATAGTATAAGAAAAAGATTCTTCTATTTTTATGTGAAAATCATCAGAGTATTTCACAGGCTACATTCATAAAAGTATTAAATAAAAAATATCTTCATCCAGAACAGATTAAAACAAACCTTGAAAAATAAAACAAACAGAAAAAATCACTGTAACATCTTTTTGATAACTAAATATCTTATGAAAAAATACCAGATTTAGTAAAACTTCTTAATAATATCATCATACTTTTTTTTCTGATAGTTGTAATCCAAAAGTTTTATTACATCTTCATTAAGCACCGGTCTAATTGATTTATTATTAATAATCCAGATCATACTTTGAACCAATTCTTCAACTGTTTCAAAAAAAAGTACATTTTTGTAGACTTCCAAATAATTAATATGAGCAGAGCTTTTTCTATAAATTGGCCATGTTCCTATTGCTAAAGCTTCCATTAAGCTTTGTGAAAATCCATCAAATCTACATGCTGAAATAACAGCCCAGCTTTTTTTAATATACATAGGCATATCTTCGTACCTAACATCAACCCATTCAACATTATTTTCCAATCCAAATTCACGTACAAATTTTTTAAGAAAAAGATAGTAACTTTCAACCTTGCGGTGAAGACTAACTATAAGCTTAATATCTATATTATAAAAATTTTTAAATATATTAATAGCATATAAAATTATCTCTTTCTCATATAACGGCTGACAGCTTCTAATACAAAAGAAGGTTGGTATTTCCTCTTTTTTAAAATCATAGGAACTTCTTATAAAACTTTCAGATACACCCCAAGACAAAATCTCTATTTTAGATCTTTTTACCTTTGGAAAATTGTTTAAAAGCATCTTTTCCATTTCATTTGACTTAACAGTAATAATCCTTGATTTTTTCAATAGAATATTGGTAAAAATTTTTTTATAACCTTTAGCATCTTGATTTGTATCTATGTCGCCTCCCATAGTATGAACGATTACTCTTCTCCCCCAAAAACTGATAGCTAACGATTGTAAAATTCTGCTTCCCCAATGTACGATAATTATCTCCGGTTTTACAATCAGAAGTATAAACATTGTAATAAAAAAATTTACAATATAATTTAATAACTTATATTTCGTACTAAACTGATTATACACCTTCATACCTTCATAGAATTCTATTTTCTCATCACTTATATCATTTATGATGACAACCTTTTTTTGGGCGATTTCCTTTAACATTTTGACTCTCTCTCTTATTAAAGGGCTTTTTAAGTTACCAAACACAACCATCATACAAAGGAACAAGCCTTATATTTTTCTAAAAATCTATTTAAAACTAACATTGAAAAAGCTGAAATACTTAGTCTATCAGGATTTTTATCTAAGATTTGCATGAAGGCATTTCCTGTTTTAACTATACCACTTTTAATAAGTAAAGACTCTTTTGAATTAAAAACAAACTTAATTTCATCATAAAACTTTTTTTTCTGTCGAATCCAGTATCCAATTGGTGGATTAAACCCATGTTTTTCTCTATTCAATATTTTTTCTGGTATGATCCTTCTAAAGGCTCTTTTCAATAAAAACTTAGGCTCAGATGTAGGCAAAACCTCACTGTAAACCAACGATTCTGAGAATTTTAGCAATTCATTAGAAATAAATCCTGCCCTACCTTCCACTCCATATGCCATAGTCATTCTATCAAGTTTTACCATCATTTCGTTAGGAAGATAGAATTCCCTATCTAAATCTATAAAATATTTTGGATTAGCCCTTTTCCAATCGGTCATTAAAAATCGATTAGAAGAAGCACAATCTTTAAACAACTCCATATTCAAAAAAAATTTTTTTTCATTGTCGAAACAATAGTAATGCCATCCTTTGGGTTTATAATGAAATATGTATGATTGATAATTATACTTTGCTTTCAAATGCCATATATAACCTCCAAAAAGTTCATCAGCACCATCGCCAGAAATTATGACCTTCACCCCAACATCTTTAGCTAATTTCGACAATAACATTATTCCAATGCCAGAAATCGAACCAAAAGGTTGATCAGAGAAATCAACAAAACTGTCAAGATTTTCTAAAAAATCTTTTTCTCCTAACATTAATTTATAATGTTCAGACTTTATATAATCAGATACTAAATCCGAAAAATAACTTTCATTGGAAAATTTATGATATACATCAAAATTATCTTTAAATCCTACACTAAAGGTATTAATTTTTCCATACAGTCTATTCAGCAAAATTGAAACAATAGTACTATCCAATCCACCACTCAAAAAAGAACCGATTTTCACATCAGATATACTCCTGTTTACAATATTTTTTAAAACTAACTCTTCTGTTGTTTTTATCAAATCTCTTTTATCAACTGGATCAACACAAAAATCTATTTTCAAATAATCAAGACTATATTTATTCATATCATAAACACCATAAAAACCCCTCTGCACAGCAAAGATATTTCTAAAAATCGTATAGTTTTCAGGGATAAATGAAAAAGTTAATAGGTCATAAATTGCCTGATAGTTCAATCCAAACTTTATATATTTTGTAGAAGATATTATAGTTTGTATTTTAGATGATATTATCAACACATTTTTAGCTCTATCATGATACAAATATAATGGTTTTTCCCCCATTTTATCTCTTCCAAATATCAATAAACCTTTTTTGATATCGATAATAACAATTGAAAACATACCATCTAATAATTTAAAAAAATCTCTCTCAAATTTTTGATAAAGCAACAAAATAACTTCAGTATCACTGTTTGTTTCACATTTTAAACCGTATCGATGTTTAAGTTCAACATAATTAAATATTTCACCATTAAACAAAACATAAACCCCATTTTTAGACATAGGTTGATTAGCCTTGTCAGATAAATCAATAATTTTTAATCTAGTGTGACAAACAAAAATATTTATGTCATTATAATTAAAATTAAAAGAATTTTGATAATCAGGCCCACGATGAATTAAAGATTGAATCACTTTATTCCTATCAACTTCTTCTAAATTAAGTGAAACAAATATTCCGCACATAACAACCTGAAGACATCATTTTTATAATCATAATACCATACCATAGTTTTTTCAACAAGTTTTATTCAGATTTTATTAACACTTTAATGTTGATTTAATTTAATTTAAACCAATTATCCCAGGAATATTTCCTCGAACTATCAATATGTCGAAAAAAATTTAGCTTCATATTAAACAAGGTATCAAATTAATGTCTTAACTAATTTTTAATTATTAAAACATTGGAGAAAAATAATAATCATCCTATTAAATAAACCTAACTTCGTTTCACCAGCTTTATAAATATTAAATTTCATCGTATTTTCTCTGTTCAAGTATTAGTTGAGAGATTTTTACATTACTATTTAATGAGTGCAAAATCATTCTCCATACGTCGATATTATCTGACACATAATCTATTGAGAACTTTCTGCTTTTTATACTAAGTTCCTTAACTAAATCTATATTTTTAATTAAAGAGGTAATTTTTTCAATAAAATTTACCCTATTAACAACAACAACTGGTAATTTTTCAAAAAATTCATTATAATATTCATAATCGATATATCTATAAAAATCATTTAACGAATCATCTAAATATAAAATCACTACTTTACCCATTAACATAGCCTCTACTGCAGAAAAAGATAAAAAGCCATAGGTTATTTGTTCAATGAATATGTGTGATTTTTTTAATACTTCTACAAAATTATCCCTATCCAAACCAACATAACAACTATATTTAATCATGTCAAACTTATCTTCTAATATCTTCATTGTATGATTTATAAAATATGTACCTTTTCTAAATTCATCATTTGCCGCATGTACAATATTGACAGCGCCATTTATATCATCAAAACAGTAATTGTAATCATCCAACTTCAATATTTGGCCTCCATAAGTTATTATATCAGCTCTCGGAACAAAACGTATATAATCTATAAAAGATATAACCAGATCAGCATATCTACACCACAAAACTACTCTCTTTCTTCTCTTTTCATCAAGTAAAAAATACCTTTTTCTTGACATTGCATTAGCATACTGTCTTAACATGTTACCATCACCGTAAACTGACCATACATCTGCTCCATAGGGAAACATAACTATTTTTTTCTTAAAAACCTTATATATAAAGGGTTCTAATCTCCATACAAAAACACTTCTCTCCAAAAAACCACCATCGAAATAAAGAATAAACACATCATACCTACAAATTGCCCAAAAAAATGCAAAATATTTTCCTATTGTATAAGGATACTTACTAACAATAGGTACTACTTTATCTATCGTAATAATATCTATATTTTTTATGATAGAATATTCATCTTTATAACAAAAAAAATCTAAATCAAATTCATCTTCAAAAATCTGTTTCAGCAGTTTCAATGTTACAACAGGAGTTGTTCCCAGTAAAAATTTCTTTTTTTTTCTCTTCCTGACATTGAATACATTATACAGTAGAAGAATTGTTAAACTTATGATAAAAGGTATAATTAATATAAGCTCTAAGAGTAAATTTTTTAGTATATAAAAAAAATCTTTTATCTTGTAAGGTGGTTCAAAATCATCATAATTGATAACCCAACCCTTATATTTTATCATATTTCTTTAGACCACTCTTGACTTTTTTAATAACATATTTTATCTGGCTCACTTTTAAACTTGGATATAAAGGTAATGATATACACATATCACCTATCTTTTTTGCATTAGGAAATTCTTCAGATACATACCCCATATCCCGGTAAAGTTTTAAATCTGTGACGATTCTATAATTTACTGCGACTCCAATACCGTTTTCTTGTAAATAATCTAACATTTCATCTCTGTTTCTCGTCAAAATAACGAACAGATGCCTTGCAGACTTCGAGTTAGAAGGAGTTTTAATATAATTTATTCCAGCCTTCGAGAATTCATATTCATACATCTCCGCTACTGCCTGTCTACTTTCCCACAACACATCTATTCTTTTTAATTGTGGAAGCAATAAAGCTGCTTGTATATCAGACATATTATACTTAAAACCTAACTTTATCACATCCCAATGTTTATATCCATTTGTATATCTCTTTGAAGCATCTTTATTCATACCCTGATTTCTACATATCTTTAAAGATTCCATAAATTCAAAATTATTAGTAACAATTGCACCACCTTCTCCTGAAGTAATATTTTTAGTGGCATAAAATGAAAAACATGCTGAATCAGATAATTGACCTGGTCTTATATTATCCCTTATCCCTTCAATACAATGGGCAGAATCTTCAATAACTTTTAGATTGTATTTTTTCGCTATCATTGAAATCTTCCTGATATTGCACATATTTCCATAAATATGTACAGGGATTATTGCCTTTGTCTTTTTTGTTATTGCTTTTTCAATATCATCTTCCCTGATTAATCCAGTATCACAGTCTACATCAACAAACACCGGTTTAGCACCTACATTTAGAATAGCGTTAACAGTAGCAACAAAAGTAAGTGGTGTAGTAATGACTTCATCACCATTTGATACACCCAACAATTTTAAAGATAATAGCAAAGCTGAGGAACAAGAATTCAAGCCAATAGCATATCTAACTCCAAGATAATTAGCAAAACTACTTTCAAACTCTTCAACTTTATTATGATTAGTCAGAAAAATTGATCTCAATACTTTATTTACTTCATTAATTTCTGATTTACCAATATTATGTTTAAAAAATTCTACTTTCTTCATTTAAACGCCTTAATGAAATACTATCTTACCATTTTCTAAAACAATAGGTACTTCTCTCATCCATATTTGATTTTGCCAAGAATTATAATTATGTTTATACCATTCTACTGTTTTTATTAAACCAGTGTGAAAATCAGTCTTTGGGACCCAATTTAAAATTTTGGTTATTTTAGAATAATCTGCAATATGACAATCTACTTGTCCTGGCCTGTCATCAACAAATTGTATATAACTACTATCTTTTTCAAATATTTCAAGAACTTTTTTAGCAATATCTAATACAGACAAAGAATAATCTGTACCCACGTTAAATATCTCACCTATTATCTTACTACGATCAGAAAAATTTAAAATATTAAATATAGCTTCACAACAATCCTCAACATATACCCAATTTCTTACCGCACTACCTCTACCATGAACTTTAAGCTTTTCATTTAATAACACACTTGTAATAAATCTAGGTATGACTTTTTCCAAATGTTGTTTTGGTCCAAAATTATTAAAAGGTCTAACGATAACAACAGGAATCTTATAACATACGTAGTAAGAATAAATCAACCTATCAGCACCACATTTCGCTGCAGCATAAGGAGAGGTTGGATTCAAAGGAAAATTTTCATCAATTTTTATCCCGTTATAAGTAGATCCATAAACTTCTGAGGTTGATATATGAATAAACAATTTAATTTTTTTCTTATTTTTCAAAACAGCATTTGCTACAGTCTGGGTTCCTATTACATCAGTTTCAAAAAACCTTTTATTATCAAATATCGATCTTGTAACGTGAGTCTCAGCCGCAAAATGAACTACATAGTCAACTGTTGAACATAATTCATCAACTAATGAACTATTACAAACATCTCCGTACCAAAACTTTATGTTACTTGATTTATCAAACGGTATATTGCTTATATTAGCAGCATAAGTTAGATTGTCTAATATGATAATACCCATCTCTGGACACTTTTTAATTAAAAAATCTACAAAATTACTGCCAATAAAACCAGCTCCTCCTGTGATTAAAATTTGCTCCATAATATTATCCTTCCTCTCAAACGTTTTTCATTTCATCAAATACCATTCAACTCTTTAGAACCATAATTAAATGCTAAATCTAAAAAATACAATCTGCTAATAAAAACATAATCCAACAGCTCATAACTACTGATAAAATGAATATAATCACAGTCTATTATCCCAAAAAACATACAACATTCCTTCCTATAAAATAGTTAACTTCATATGTATTCTTAATATCAATATCAGATTTATATTCTTATTCAAACAATGTCATATTTCTTATACAATAATTTTTACTAGTCAAGTTTTTTCTTATGATATTTTGTAATGTAATTTAACAACTTCAAGTATTGCTATACTGTCATTTATTTTAGTTTATGTTATATATCCCAAGTAACATTTATAAACATAAAATTCAATTTACTTTAGCTATAGATTCCGAACAATATTGAGACGATTTACTGTTTCAAATTATTTTTAGTAATATCAACAAACTATATCTAAATTTTACATCCTAAAATACAATTTAAAACATGTTTGATACCTTTCTTGTACAATATATTTAAATGCCCAGAAAAAATAATATAATCCTTATCCACTTCATTTCTAAAATACTCAATGTCTGTTAATAACTTAACAACCTTATAACAATACTCTTCCTTATCGAATGCCACAAATGGGGAATTTCTAATAGCAGATTTAATTTCTTCAATTTCACATTGCTTATAAATATCTTTAAAAAAATTATAAATATCTTTATCCTTAAGAATATCACACAAATATTTTTCTAACACGTCATAACTAATTAGTTGAACAACTCCTTTTTTTTTGAATCTGTACTCCCAGACACTCTCCCCATGCCCTAAAGGGAATGTGTCTAACCAGAGATCAATAATATGACCGTATATGTGAGGATCCACGAAACCAGGCATATAAAATCTATCTGAAATTTCTAATTTTTCTACTTTTTCCCTTATTGTCTTTTGATCTCCTGTACCTGCTGCAATAAAAATAGTGTTTGGACACTTCTTCATTATTTCCGCCACTGTTTCAAGGTATTCATCACTGTCAGTTTTAATTAATCTACCTATGGTACCAAGTATAAAAACATCCTTTGGATATTTACCTCTTTCCTGAGCAACTTTATTCATATCCACAGGGGGGTTATAAAATAGTTCAACAACTGGAGGATAGATAAAATTAGTAAACTCAAAAGGAGTGTCCTTTACACCACAATGAGTTATTCTTTTATCGATACCTATGACATCCCACACAAAATTTCCGTGACTCCAATAGATCTGCTTTGGAGCTGCCCTCGTAGAATACAGAAATGTAAAAAGAAAGTTTGAATTACACATCACTAAAATATCAATATCATCTTTAATTATCCTTTCTCTCATAATAAGGCATTTTTTTACTCTATTATATAAATGCCCCCTTACTAATTCATCATTTTGTAATGCCTTTTGACAACTAAAATATCTTATACCAAGATCTGTGATCATTTTTATACAATTGTTGTCTGAAAGACTTTTTTCCATTGTCTCTATATCATAAACAAAGTACTCACATTTACCATCACTAACTTCAATCAAACCTTTAAGTAATGAATAAAGAACTTTAAATGGGGAATTAAATACTATCCTATCGTAAACAAATCCAACTCTTATGGGGCTATTGTTTGAAATTTCCCTTTCCACTGGCTTTAGTTGTAATATTTGCATCCCTTTATCAGCTAAAAATTCAGATAAAGGTTTATCCAGATCGCTGCATATCTTTCCAAATTCCTCTTGTGTTTGTGCAACATTCATAAATACATGATTTATAGAAAAATTCCATGTAAGCAACACTTCTAATTTACCTCTTTTCAATGCTTCCCTATACAAACCAACAACATTTTCATATATATTCCAAAACTCTCTGTTTGTATTATATACAGACATTAATACCTGACTAAACCATAACAAATTTAACTTCTGTTCATCCTCATTCTTATTCCATATAGAACCCTTCAATACTGTCTTACTGTAAAAACCTAACAATTGATTTATATCAGGATAAAAAGCTTTTATAGAATATAATACTATGTCTCCCAAAACCCTAAAATGGGATAAAAAAAGATGATTAAAGTTTAGGTCAACCAAATTTGATATATATTCTTTTTTAGCCTCTTCTTTACTCAAAAAACAGTACTCCAACAAACTGGAATATAATAAAATTATAAATTTATCTACCGTCCCATTAACAACTTTAAACTCTTTTTTAAGTCTTCTTATAGTCTCCTTATCTTTTTTATCTGGATTTATAGGAACATCTAACTGATTAAGAATCTCTAAAAGTTCTAAGATAACTATATGATTAAACTTTTTTTTCTCAACTAAATCATATATTCTACTTACATATTCTCGCACTATCATAACGATAGAACTTATCCCCATTTTTCAACGGTTTTGAAAATATAATCAAATTATATAAAATTAGCAATATTTTTATACATTTGTAATCATTTTTTTAAAAACCTTTTGTTATCCTTTTTAACAAACAGCCCTGTCATATCCAAAAATTCTAACAAAGGTATAAGTATCTTACGGGGTGCAGTGATAATAGTTCGCACATTTGAGATATCCACATAACCATCTTTTCTACACAAATTAACCACATCAGAGATGAACTTTGTAAGAATTTCCAAAGCTATATAGTTATCATTTTTGTCAATTTTCTTTATTAAACCTTTATTGGATAAAAATTTGAGAGCTTTTTCTATTTCGACCTTATCTGTATTTATTACTTCACTGATAACCGCAGAATTGCTCATTTCTAACCTATTTAACATGAGATTTAAAACATCCATTGCAAGTCTTTTGAAGCTATCATCCTCTCTGACCAAACCACCATCACGAACCACAAAACCATTTTTTCTACCATAATCCACAATCCATTCTGAAATATACCTCTTCAATACACCATCTTTCATAGATTCAAGTTCAGATAGATTTAATCGCCCCTCCTCATCTACTTTTCCAGCTAACTCATCTTTGAGTTTTTTTATCAAATCTATGTCGTAATACCTCCCCTCCAACTCAAAAAACCTCCCCTCTAACTGATCATTACTCAGCAAAAATCTTTGAAAAACAGTGTTTATCTCCAGATATGTATTACTCTTGAGATAAATACTAATAGCATCTATCCACCTCTTCTCTTCCATCGCCTTTAACATCTCTTTAAGTTCAGATTTTTTACCTTTAAAGGTTCCAGAAAACAGAATTTTTCCACCTGCTACAGTCATTTTAGGATTTGGTATTCGTAAAAGAAATTTTGCTCCACATATCAATGGATAATCTTTCCTGAATACAACCCTTACCCACACAGCACTTTCAAATCTCTCTAAAACATACAGTCTACCCACCATATCCGCAGTACCAATCAAAATCTGATATTCACCACCATGCTTGACATTAAAAACTAAACCTGTATCGAAATAATCTATCCTTGCAAAAGCTTCGGAGTAATTCTCAAGACTCATCAAAGATGTAACAATGTCACCTCGATCTAATTCATTCCTCTCAACATCAGAAAAATTTATAGCTAATCTACAACCAGCACCAACCTCATCTACTTTTTTATTATGTACAGAAAGCCCTCTTACTTTCAACAACTTCCCTTTAGGTAATACCTTTAGAGAATCACCCACCTTTATACTTCCCGATAAGCAGCTACCTGTTACGACAGTACCAAAACCCTTTACACTAAAAACCCTATCAATATGCAGCATAAAAAAATTCCATCTACTTCGTCTTTCGTACACATCAGCAAACTGTTTTAGTTTTACTAAAAGATCATATCGACAATTCGTATCGTAAACAGACCACAACTGATACTCCAATCTTTTAAAACCATATCTATTAAAAAAGAGCCTTATACTCTCCAATCTGCTTTTGACATCACCAACAAATTTATCGATTTTAGTAACCACCACAACCACATACTCAATACCCAAAAACTTTACTATATTGGCATGTTCAATAGTCTGGGGCATAACACCCTCATTTATGTCAACAGCGAAAACACAAAGGTCAAATCCAATAGCCCCAGCAGCCATATTTTTCAGATAATCTTCATGACCAGGTACATCCACAAAAGAAAATGAATATTCCCCATCCTCAATATAGGCAAAACCCAGATCGATGGTTATTCCTCTTTTTTTCTCCTCTTTGAGCCTATCTGGGTCAATACCTGTTAAAGTTTTGACGATAGTAGACTTACCATGATCTATATGACCAGCCGTACCCACTATGATATTCTTCATTTGCAACCCAAAGCAGCATATAATTTAATCACAGCATGAGCTATCTTGCCGATATCCTCATCAGAAACAACGAGAAGATCAAAAATCAAAAACCCCTTTTCCACTCTACATATTATAGGTTCTTCAAGCATTCTCAATCTTTTTGCCATCTGTTCACTTTTATCACCAAAATAAACAGCAACCCCATAGGAATCCAATTCATACATCGGACAAGCACCACCTCCAACATACCCTTTTAGAGCCCTAATCTCCAAATAGTCTTCTCTAAACAGACTTGACTTCAATATAGACTCCTTAATTCTCTCAGCATTTTTTATCAATCTATTTTTATCTAAATCTATGGCATTAAATATCGATAACGTTTTTTCTTCTTTTTTCACATATTTCAATAAAACGCTTTGTAAAATCGACAAAGTTATTTTATCCACTCTTAGCATCCTGAGGAGTTGATTTTTCTTTATTCTATCAATCAACACCTTTTTGCCCAAAATGATACCACACTGTGGTCCTCCCAAAAGCTTATCACCACTAATACTTACAAGGTCCACACCTGATTTTATAATAGACTTGATCGTTTTTTCTTCACAAATCCCAAAATTTTCAGATAACAGCCCACTACCTGCATCATAATATGTTACCACTGAATATGTTTTACCAATCTCTGCAATAGATTCTAAAGACACTTCTTCTGTGAAACCCACAATCTTATAATTGCTCGTGTGGGATTTCATGAGCATTGCTGTTTGCTCAGATATATTTAATATATAGTCATTTGGTTTTGTTTTATTTGTAGTACCTACTTCCTTTAAAATAGCTCCACTATTCCTCATCACATCCGGTAACCTAAAACTACCACCTATCTCTACAAGCTCCCCCCGAGATACCAACACCTCTCTATTTTGGGCAAATGTGTTTAGGATGATGAATACAGCAGCAGCATTATTATTCACCACAAGGGCATCTTCAGCACCCGTTAAATACCTAAAATACTCCACACAGTGAGTATATCTGTCTCCCCTTTCACCCGTCACAAGATCCAATTCGAGATTACAATATCCTCCGGAAATTTGCATTGCAGTATAAAAAATATCAAAAGGTATTGGACAACGTCCCAGATTAGTATGAACCACAACACCCGTAGCGTTGATCACCTTTTTCAAATACCCTCCCAAAAACTCCTTATATTTTTGATCCAGATCTTGAATAACGTTATCAGGATCAACATAACCTATCTTCTCAGACTTAATATCTTCCCTTAGCTTAGAAAGAATAATGTTTAATATGTATTTAAGAATATCTCTATCGTAGTTATCATCAAAATGCTTCAAAATTTCATCAACTTTTGGTATCTGCCTTAAAAGTTCGTTGACATTGCTCATATTTCACCATATTATATTTTTTCAGGAATCTAACATAATTTTTAGAGTGTGTAAATGATATCGGTGGATATAGCTGATTATAAAACCTTCGAAGAGATAACATCTTTAGCTGAGCCATCTTTAAAGGAATACAAAACAACCGACTATATTGAACATTACATAAAAAACCTTAATATTAAAGACTATAAAAGGTTAGAAACAGGACTTTTTGGTACCATCAATGTCGGCTCTCAAAAAACAACAGCCATCAGAGCAGACATAGACGCCTTGCCATGTGGTGATGGCACATTTAAACACCTTTGTGGGCATAACCTACATACAACCGCATTACTCATAACTCTGCGACTCATTACCCAAAACAAAACAAGACCAAAATCCAATCTAAGATTTATCTTTCAGCCAGCTGAGGAAATCATATCTGGTGCTAATATCATGATAAACGCTGGATGTATGGATGGAGTAGATGAGATTTATGCCCTTCATGTTGATCCAGAAACCGAATTTGCTGTTGCTGGTTTGAAAAATGGTGCCGTTATGGCAGGCTCATCCCACTTTAACATAAACTTACACGCAAGAGGAACGCATGCAGCTTATCCCCATAAGGGTGACGATATAATAGTCGCTCTCACTAGCCTCATACAAAATGCCCAAACAATAGTTTCAAGAAAAATAAACCCAATAATACCTTCTGTCTTATCCTTTGGAAAAATCAGGGCTGGTAGTGCAGCAAACATCCTTCCAGAATTTGCAGAAATCTCTGGAACATTTAGGTACATAGATGAACCCACTAAAGAAAAAATAATATTTGAATTAGAAACCCTCTTATCTTCAATCAAATTATTCTATGGTATAAACTATACTTTGGACATATCCCAAGGCACTCACCCTGTAATAAACTCTAAGGAACTGATTGAAAAAACAATTACAATCTTTCAGAAAAAAGGTATACCCTATTCTGAGAATACTCCCCTTTCTATGGGGGGTGAAGACTTTTGTTTTTACTCCAAATATGCCCCATCCCTTTTCATCAGATTAGGGATCAAAAAAGAAGGTATTTATCCATTACATAATCCAAACTTCGTAGTACCTAAAGATATTCTCGAAAAAGCAGTAAATCTATGGAAAGCGATTATAGAAGATGAGTAGAGAAGATCTTATTGCCACATACTTGTCATTGTCAAACATAAAAGGGATCTCCAATATATCTATAAATAACATATACAGAACGTTAGGCTCTTTAAAAAATATCTTCAAGATCGATCCCAAGTATCTTCAAGAAGCTGGTTTATCACAACCTCAAATCGAATCTATCCAAAAGCGCTCCTTTGATGAAAAATATGTATCAAGAGAATTAGAACTCATAAAAAGATACAAAATCGATATACTACTATTGGAGGATGAACATTATCCAGAACTATTGAAAAACATACCTGATCCCCCTGCACTACTTTATATATATGGTGACAAATCGGTACTAAAAAAGCCATCCATCGCAATAGTTGGCTCAAGGGAGTCCTCAATAAAAGGTAAGTCATTTGCTAAAAAGCTTTCCAGAGATTTAGCAGAAATTGGCTTTAACATAGTTAGTGGCTTTGCTTCTGGTATAGATATAAGCGCCCATTTAGGTGCTATGGAAAAGGGTTTTACCACAGCCGTGTTTGGCAATGGTTTATTAAAAATCTACCCATCCTATCACAAGAAATACATACCAGAATTTTATAAAAAAGGTTGTATAGTATCCGAATTCCCATTAGAGGAGTTGCCTGGTCCCCATAATTTCCCTAAAAGAAATAGAATAATCAGTGGTTTATCACTGGGTGTCGTTGTGGTAGAGGCTGCAGAGAAAAGCGGATCATTTATCACAGCCAAGCTTGCCATTGAATATCAAAGGGATCTTTTTGCAGTACCAGCATGGCCAGAAGATCAAAACAGAGGAACAAACAAGCTGATAAAGGAAGGTGCCAAGCTTGTGGAAAACTATTTCGACATAGTAGAAGAGTATTCAAATTTATTTACCATATCAAAAGATATTGACAAAAACAATTATAATACTATTATAAACACGAATGAAAAATTTACAGATATTATTAACATACTCAAACAAAAACCAGCAACAATTGATGAGATCTGCATGCTATCGGGTAAAACTGCTTCAGAGGTACTACAGATACTTACAGAAATGGAGTTAAACGATCTCATCATTATTACAGGCGACGGAAGATATACATTAAATTAGGAGGAAAGTATGGACAAGATATTTATAGCACTAAATATAATTATTGATTACATAGATAGTTCAAAAAAGATTGATGAGGTGGAGCTTACAGATAAGCTTGTCAGTTTTGGTTTTGGAGATCACGAGATAAGACAAGCGATGTCTATCTTTGATATCAAAAGTTATGATGGGGTCCCTTACTATAGGTCTTTTACCAAAAAAGAGTTATCAAAACTCTCTCCAGAAACAATGCTCTTCATTCAAAAATTATATCTTTATGGAGTACTTGAACCAGAAATAATTGAAGAAAGCATAGATAGAGCATCTGATACTAACACCCAAAAAATCTCCCTTGAAACATACAAAAACATACTTCTCTTCACCCTGATGGATTCCAGAAACCTTTATGTGGAACATATAGAAAACGATGAGGATTTCTCTTAAAACGAGAAAACTATGTCAAAAAATTTAGTCATTGTCGAATCCCCCTCAAAAGCAAAAACTATAGAGAAATATTTAGGCAAGGATTTTAAAGTAGCTGCCTCGATGGGGCACATTAAAGACCTTCCTGAAAAAGAGATCGGCATAGACATAGAAAACAATTTTAAACCCCAATACAAGCTTCTCAAAGGCAAAAAAAAGATAGTGGATGAAATAAAGAAATTAGCCCAAGAATCAAAAGCCGTGTTTCTGGCCCCAGACCCCGACCGTGAGGGTGAAGCCATCGCATGGCATATAGCAGAAGAGATAAAGAATAAAAATAGCAACATATATAGGGTCTCATTCAATGAAATAACAGAAAAGGGTATTAAAGAGGGGATAAAAAATCCCACACAGATAAACATACAACGGGTCAATGCCCAGCAATCAAGGAGAATACTGGATAGGCTCGTTGGTTATCAGGTGAGCCCTCTTCTCTGGAAGCCTATAAAATATGGACTTTCTGCTGGTAGGGTGCAAACTGTAGCCTTAAGACTCATCGTTGAAAGGGAAGAGGAGATTGAAAAGTTTGTCCCCAAAGAGTATTGGGTCATAAATGGCTTCTTTAAAATATCAGATTATGAGATCAAAAGTAAGTTAGAAAAGATCGATGGGAAAAAAATAGATCTATCAAACGAACAGGAAGTCTTAAATATCCTAAAACACCTCGAAGGTAAAGAGGGGACAGTAGCAAAAGTTGAAAAAAAAGAAACCAAACAGGCTCCTTACCCACCCTTTATAACATCTACTCTACAACAAGAGGCTATAAGAAAGTTAGGTTTTACCGCAAAAAAGACCATGATGATAGCTCAACAGTTATACGAAGGTGTCGAGATAGGTTCACAGGGTCCCACAGGTCTAATCACCTATATGAGGACTGACTCTACCCGCATATCTGAGGTAGCAAGAAAAGATGCTATAGAATATATACAAAAAAATTTCGGCAAAGAGTACACTGCAACCTCTTCCAGATCACAGAAAAGTAAGAATTCTAATATCCAAGATGCCCACGAAGCAATAAGACCCACAAACATCTTCCTCACCCCTGACGAGGTAAAACCATATCTCAATAATGATCAGTATAAACTTTACAAACTCATCTGGGAAAGGTTTATTGCTTCCCAAATGTCCGATGCAATCTATGAAAAAACCATGATAGATATCGATGTGGATAAATACACCTTCAGAGCTAATGGGAAGGTACTAATTTTTCCTGGCTTTATGAAATTATACAACGAATCCTCCGAAGAGAATGATGAAGAAGATCTCCAAACATTACCCCCAGTAAACAATTCAGATTTAGCCAAACCCCTTAGATACGAACCAAAACAGCACTTTACCACACCCCCTCCAAGATATTCAGAGGCAAGTTTGGTGAAAACATTAGAACAAAAAGGTATCGGACGACCAAGTACCTATGCAACCATCATCTCCACCATTGTGGAGAGAGGCTATGTGGAACTCAAAGAAAAACGTTTTTACCCCACGGAACTCGGTAGGTTTGTAGCAAAACTCCTCATAGAGAACTTTGAGCATATTTTTGAAGTGGGTTTTACCGCTGAGATGGAAAAAAAATTGGACGAAATAGAGGAGGGGAAACTTGACTGGCTCGATCTTTTAAATGAGTTTTATCAGTCATTTAAACAAGAATTAAAAAAGGCTGATGAGAATTTCATTGCAAATCTTAGTACGGAAATAAATTGCCCAAAATGCAAAAAACATAATTTGAATATAAAATTTGGTAAAAATGGTTTCTTTTTAGCTTGTGCTGGCTATCCTGAATGCGACTTTACATCCAACTTTACTAGAGATGAAAACGGACGTATAATCTTAAAAGAGAGTATTGGGCAGCTCGAGGAAACAGACATCGTCTGTGAGAAATGTGGATCCAAAATGGTAGTAAAACGATCCAAATTTGGAGAAATTCTAACCTGTCCAAAATATCCAGAGTGTAAAAATCTCAAAAATTTTCTAAGGGATAAAAATGGTAAAATAATTGTCATAGAACAAGGAACACCTTTGGAAGAAAAATGCCCAGAATGCCACGGGGATCTTCAACTTAAAAAAGGTAAAAATGGTCTTTTCATAGGGTGCAAGAACTATCCAGAATGCTCTTTCACAGCAAATTTTACATTAGACGGTAATGGCAAAATAGTGATCAAAGCAAAACCCATAGTAGAAGAATTTGATTGCAATAAATGTGGTTCTAAAATGGTTCTCAGGAAATCAAAAAGAGGTATGTTTTTCGCTTGTTCTGCCTATCCAACATGTAAAAACACAGTATCAGCTATAAAAAAAGAAGATGGTACCATTACCCCAAAAAGTTGATTATGTAACAATCATAGGTGGTGGTCTTGCTGGATCAGAAGCAGCATACCAGTTGGCATCAAGGGGAATAAAAGTTCGTCTTTATGAAATGCGCCCCCTTAAGCAAACAGAAGCCCACCAAACAGGATTATTAGCTGAACTGCTCTGTTCAAACTCATTAAAATCTATGGACTTGGAAAACGCCAGTGGACTACTCAAAAAAGAGTTGGAGCTCATGGGAAGCCTATTGATAAAAATAGCTTTAGAAACAAAGGTCCCCTCAGGTAATGCACTTGCTGTTGATAGAGAGCTTTTTGCCCGCAAAATCACAGATATTTTATCAAGTCATCCAAATATCGAAATTATCAGACAGGAAGTCCTTCATTTACCAGAAGAGAGACCACTTGTAATTGCCACAGGTCCCCTCACGTCAGACAGTTTTTCTAAAGCTCTACAGGATCTTACAGGGGATCAACTCTATTTCTTTGACGCCATATCACCCATTGTGGATGCCGACACAATAGATTATAGTAAAACATTTTTTAAAAGTCGCTATGGTAAAGGTGAAGACGACTATCTGAACTGCCCTATGACCAAAGAACAGTATCAGACATTTTTCGATGCTCTGATAAATGCTGAAAAGGTAGAGTTCAAAGAATTTGAAAGGATAAAATTTTATGAAAACTGTATCCCTATAGAAGAATTAGCAAGGAGAGGATCTAAAACACTGCTGTTTGGGCCCATGAGACCTGTAGGCCTTGAGCACCCTGTGACTAAAGAGAAGTATTACGCTGTGGTACAACTAAGAAAAGAAAATTTAACTGGTACAGCTTACAACATTGTGGGATTTCAGACAAAGATGAAATTCCCCGAACAAAAAAGGGTCTTTCGCCTCATACCAGGCCTTGAGAATGCTGAGTTTCTTAGATATGGCTCTATACACAAAAACACCTATATAAACTCACCCAAGTTATTGACAAATAACTATAGACTAAAAGATGAGAATATCTATTTTGCTGGACAGATTTCTGGAGTAGAAGGTTACGTGGAATCCATCGCTAGCGGTCTTACAGTTGCTTTAGATATTTTTTGCAGACTAAAGGGGATGGATATGACATTCCCAGTGGATACAGCGCTGTTTTCCCTTCAAGAATATGTTAAGTCTTCCGATCCAAAAAACTTTTCTCCATCAAACTTCCATTTTGGTATGCTCTCAAATATAGCAATCAAAGATAAAAAGCTCAAAAAACAGTTCCAATCAGAACGAGCAATAAACAAAATCAGAGATTTGGCGAAAAAATTATGTATCTAAACGAAGCCATAGACAGCTTTTCAAATTTTCTAAAAATAGAAAAAAATGCAAGCAATCACACCATCAGATCCTATATGAATGATCTAATAGAACTACTTAATTTTTTAGAAAATGACAAAATAACAGTCATAGACATAGACTATTTTTCACTTAGGACTTATGTAACTCAACTGTACGAAAAAAAACTATCCAAAACCACCATAGAAAGGAAGATCTCAACGATAAAATCCTTTTTTAAGTTTCTCATCCAAAAGGGGATTTTAGAAGAAAACCCGGCAAGAATGTTAAAATTTCCTAAGAAAGAAAAAAAGCTCTTTAAAGTCTTCAATATAGATGACCTTTTTAATCTTTTAGAGATACCTGATAAGTCAACAATAATGGGGATGAGGGATGCCCTTTTGATGGAACTTATGTACGGAACAGGTGTAAGGGTTTCTGAACTTGTAGGGATAGAAATAGATGATATAGACTTTGTTGGGATGAGACTCAGGATAAGAGGTAAAGGGAAAAAAGAGAGGATGATACCACTGGCAGATTTTCATATCAGTTTTCTTAAAAAGTACCTTACTCTAAGAGATGAAATAGCCTCAAAAAGAGAAGTAAAAACGAATAAGATATTTATAAACAAATATGGTACAACATTGACAGATAGGAGTGTAAGAAGGATAGTAGAAAAATACCTCAAAATAGCTGGACTTCCCCTTGACTTTTCACCCCACTCCTTTCGCCACTCTTTTGCTACACACATGCTCGAAGGAGGTGCTGATCTGAGAACAATTCAAACACTTT
This sequence comes from Calditerrivibrio sp., assembly GCA_026415135.1. Taxonomy (NCBI): domain Bacteria; kingdom Pseudomonadati; phylum Deferribacterota; class Deferribacteres; order Deferribacterales; family Calditerrivibrionaceae; genus Calditerrivibrio; species Calditerrivibrio sp. Next base: position 25,756 of record JAOAHS010000021.1, read on the forward strand.
TAGGTCACTCCTCCCTTTCCACAACACAAAAATATACCCATCTAAATCTTTCTGATATTCTAAAGATCTATGATCAAACCCATCCTTTTGCAAAGATGAAATAGCTTTTATCTATTCTGCTGCTTTAAAATTGTATATAGGTGTAAGCTTTTTAACTATATCCACGGTCTCACCGATATACCTTATAATTTCATCTGGTGACTTATAGGCCTGAGGGGCCTCATCCAATGTCCATTTATTCACAGTAGTAGTGTAAATACCCTTCATCACCTTTTTAAAATCCTCAAGGGAGATCACCTCACGGGCCTTATTTCTGGACATTATCCTACCAGCTCCATGAGGAGCAGAAAAATTCCAATGGGGGTTACCTTTACCCACACATATCAGAGAACCATCCTTCATATTCATAGGTATTAATAATCTCTCCCCAGCCTCAGCCGATACAGCACCTTTTCTTAGAATCTTTTTCTCCAGATCTATATAGTTATGTATTGTGTGGAAGCTATCATAGATATCAAACCCCAGTTGGTGAGCCAATACCTCAGCCATAGCTTCTCTGTTTATCTTTGCATACCTCTGCATAATCCTCATATCATGAAGATAATCCTCCATCTCTTCCCCTTCTAAATACTCCAAGCCATTGGGAACTTTGATCCCCTTCTTTTTACATATCTTCTTTGCAAGATTCTGATAATATTCAGCCACCTGTTTCCCCAGATGCCTACTACCTGAATGTATTATAAGATAGGAACCATCACTTTTAGATAATTCGATGAAATGATTACCTCCACCAAGCGTCCCAATGCTTAAATACCCCCGATTCAAATCCACATGTTTGGCACACCTTAATCTATCAATATCTATCTCCTCAGCTCTTAGATGTGCTTTTTTCCTAACAGCTTTTCCACTGGGGATGTTTTTATTTATAGCTTCATCCAACCTTTCCAGATCTTTAATGTCGGAAATCTCAAGCAAATACATACCACAGCCTATATCCACCCCCACAAGATTTGGCACAATTTTATCAGATATAGTCATAGTGGTCCCAATTACACAACCAGCACCAGCATGACAATCTGGCATTATCTTTATTTTAGCATTTTTTGCTATTACACTATTACAAAGATCTTTAACCTGTGATAAAGTGGTATCATCCACATTATCTGTTAGTATGTCGGCATGTCCAAAATCACCTTTTACTCTTAACATAATACACCAAATTTTATTGTTTTTTTCTTAATATATATTAAACTGAAATATCTGCAAATGAAAAGGAGGACTTCATGTTAAAGCATATTCTTTTTTTAATTACCATGTTTCTCATTACAACCCCCGTTTATTCAGCTTCTCCAAATATCAAAGAGGGGCTTTGGGAAGTCAGTTCAAAAATAGGTGTACCAGGCATGAATCTCCCAGAAACAAAATTTAACCAATGCCTAAAAAAAGAGAACTATGTTCCAACAGAACCAAGCACCAATAAAGAAAAACAAAACTGCAAAACCTACGATATCTCTGTAAAAGGGAACACTGTCTACTGGAAGTTCGAATGCAAAACTGATGGAATAACCACAAAAGGTAAAGGTGAAATAACCTACAAAGGGGATACATTTGAAGGGAAAACAACCATTAGCCAACCGGGTATGGAAATGACCCAGATCATGAAAGGGAAATGGATTGGCCCTTGCCCAAAATAAAACACGTATAACACATTGATAAAAATGCAAGACTTTCTTAACACAAAAAAATATGTTGACTTTTCATGGAAAATTATGTATCAAATCCATCCCCAAGCGGGTGTAGCTCAGCTGGTAGAGCGCGACCTTGCCAAGGTTGAGGTCACGGGTTCGAGTCCCGCCACCCGCTCTCTTTTATCTATCCCAAAACAAACCTTTTCGATATATTTGTAAAACTATTAGAAATATCTTCAAGCGCCTTTATTATATTTAAAACCTCGTCCGATACACTCTTGATGTTATCCGACTTCTCCACCAGGATTGCCACTTCATTAGTTATCTCAGATGAAGCTGTTCTCATCTGATCTAAAGATACAGCAACTTGAGATATATTTTCTTTTAGCATCGACATCTCCTGTACAATACTTCTTAATGAAACGATAGCATTATTTGAAAGTTCGACACCTGTATTAACCTTATTAACACTATTATTGATCTTAATCATGAAATTATCTATCTCTTTTTTGATATCTTTTATCATTTTATCAATTTCTGTTGTAGAGCTTCTCGTTTTCTCAGCTAATTTTCTCACCTCATCAGCAACTACTGCAAACCCCCTACCATTTTCACCCGCCCTTGCTGCCTCTATAGCTGCATTAAGAGCTAACAAATTGGTTTGTTCTGCTATATCCCTTATAACATTGGAGATATCCTCAATCTGTTTCGATTTATTTTCAAGATGTTGAACAGATTTAGAAAGATCTTCTATGACAGTTGCAATAAATTTTACTTCATCCATTGTCTTCTCAACTATTTTTTTACCATCTGCAGATATGTTTAAAGTGTTTTGGGAATAACTGTTTATATCTTTAGCATTTATGGCTATTGCCTGTATCGTCTGATTCATCTCATCCGCATTTGACGACAGTTGGTTTACTAAGTCGTTTTGTTCTGTTATAATCTCATTGCTTTGTTTTATAAGTGAAACAACATTATCGGAAGTAGTATTTAAAATCAGAGATGAAGACTTAAGATTGGAAATGATCTCGTGTAAGCTTTTTTTCATATTCATTAGCTCATAAACTATCAATAATATCTCGTTATTGACATTATACTTAGCTTCTTTTGTCAAATCACCTTTTGTCATAGACTGCATAAAATTTCGAACCTCATCAATACCCCTATAAATATTTTTTATCGTCGGAAAGATCATAAAAGCAATAATAAAAATAGATATTACCAGTAAAATGGAATTAACAAACATCGACCTCTTATAAACATTGTCAAAGGATATTATTCTAGCATCAGCAAAACTGTTCCCAAGACTAACAGTTTTTTCCACAGCACTTCTATGTTTTTGATAATATCCATGAAGTTCTTTAAAAATTTCGTTCATACCATTTATATCATTCTTTTTAAACAAAGGTAGAAACTTACTAAAATAATCATGCCAAAACTTATCCGCATATACCCTTTGCTCTCCTAACAAACTATTCTTCAAGCCCATATCAATGGTGCTTTTTTCCCAATATTGAACCCTTGAGTCGTAATCTTTCTTTAGTTCCTCCATCTTTTTAATATAGTTTTGTTCTGTTTGTCCGAAATCCTTCATAAGAGTTACTATTAAAAAAGGCTCCACAATATATAATGGCGGTGGCAGAATATCTGCAATTAAATCTTTCCCTTCGCTTAAGAGATCTTTTTGTTTTTTCAGTAAATAACTAGAATGATAAATACCACCTACAAGAAAGATAATGATCAAAGATACTATGATCATGTTAAAAAAAAGAGACCTACTTTTAAGCTTTTTACATAACATAAGCACCTCCCTTCACTTAACTTAATATTAACATATTTTTTTCACTATCTCCACCCACAAGTAAAATAGTTTGTAAACTGATTAAACTTAGTAGTTGTTTATTTATCTTCTTCACCCATCTCTTAGGGATAGCATCCACACCGTAAGTTGCCCCAGCTAACGCGCCAGTAAGTGCTCCAATTGTATCAGCATCGCCACCGTTATTTACAGTTGAGATCAATGTATCTTCAAAACCGTTTCCATCAAAGTAAAAATGTAAAACAGAACGTAGGGTATCCACAACATACCCAGAATTTTCCCCCTTATACCTGCTAAAACTAAAGACATGATGTTTTTTTATGCAATCAGAGGCTACTTTTAATGCAGATAGTTTGTCACCGGATAGAAGCAATTCATTCAAAACATGACAATAGATGCCAATGGCCGTATCTGAGAGTTGATTGTTATGGGTTATTCTCGATTGGTCCTGTGCCATTTCGATTGCAACATTCACATCACCTTTTGAATAGATAATAAGAGGCAACACACGCATCAATCCTCCATTGCCAGCAGAGTACTCATCCACATTAGCATAAAGAATCTTTTTTTTCATATATCTTAAAATACCCAGCCTTGTGGAATTCCCTATATCTACAGGTTTGCTCTTCATCCACTCAACAAAAGACTCAGCAGCAGCTACAGTATCATATCCACCTGCATACAATATCGAATTGCCAAGAGCCAAACAAAGCCCTGTATCATCAGTAACTTCCCCAGGCTTAAGATTAAGCCATCCACCACCAACTATATCCCTTAAAACACCATACTTAGATCTTATTTCATTTGGTGTCATAAACTCAGTGGTAGCACCGAATGCATCCCCTATAGCAAAACCGATATACGCTGCAATAGCTCTATTTAAAAAATTTTTCATTGACTCATCTATTTTTTGTAATAATATCTAATTATTATGAATATATTGCAAAATTACTGCCACTCCAAAAACAAGGTTAATCTCCCATCATACCTCATCGCCTGTAAAGAGTATAACAATTTTATAGACATCGACTCAGAACTTAAAATTGATGGTGTCATAGAATACCATAGAGATCTGTTCAATAGAATATTGGAATGCGAGTCTTTACATGAATCTGCTGAAATATTTGACAGGTACATGAAAGAACTCTTTCACCTAAATGAGAAAATAAAAAATAAGCCGGTAAATAGTTACATAAAGATCCTAAGGGGGTGGTTGTTTGACTCAAATAGACCAGAAGGAGCAGTATTAAAAGGATGGGTAGAATCAAGATTTGGCCTGATACCCACATTTCACAAAGGTAAAATAACCTCTTTGGACTGTGAAAACTATCTAAGATACCTTCAAGAAAGAATGAAATCAGAAGTTTCATCAAACCTCATAGATCATCAGTTTGACCTCCTTTATACCTACACCCAATATTGTATAAAAAATTTCTTCAGAAAATATATCCCTTACATAACACTTTATAGAGGTGTAAATAAAATTGAGGAATACGAAATATTAGAAAAGAAAAACAATAGCTATACCCTTTTGATAAATAATATATCATCTTTTTCTTTATCAAGAGAAATTGCCGAAACCTTCGGTGATTTTATAATTGAAATAAAAGTTCCTTTCACTAAAATAGTTTTTTTTCAAGATGTATTACCCATATTAAAGTTTTCGGGTGAAATGGAAATAATAGTCATTGGCGGTATCTACAACGCTAAAATCTCATATTTCTGAATTTATCCATTTTGTAACATTTCTTACAATACATTATCCCAATTTATAACAAAACATAGAAAGCATAAATTTAACATATTGACAAACAATAACTTTTGCATCGATGGCACGGATATTGTTGTTTATTGTTTTATAAAAAGGAGGTTTTTTATGGGAAAACTCAGACAGATAGCTTTTTATGGAAAAGGTGGTATAGGCAAATCCACCACAAGCCAAAACACAGTGGCTGCTATGGCCGAAATGGGTAAAAAAGTAATGATAGTTGGTTGTGACCCAAAAGCAGATTCCACAAGATTGATACTTCACACCAAAGCACAGGCAACAATAATGGAACTTGCAGCTGAAGCCGGTTCTGTCGAAGATCTCGAGTTGGATGATGTATTAAAAACGGGTTTCTTAGGTATTAAGTGTGTTGAAGCTGGAGGTCCTGAGCCCGGCGTGGGTTGCGCTGGAAGAGGCGTTATCACTGCTATAAACTTTCTTGAAGAAGAAGGTGCCTACGAAGACGATCTGGATTTTGTTTCCTATGACGTCTTAGGTGATGTCGTATGTGGTGGATTCGCAATGCCTATACGAGAAGGTAAAGCCCAAGAGATCTACATCGTAACATCAGGTGAAATGATGGCAATGTACGCTGCAAACAACATTTCGAGGGGTATATTAAAGTATGCAAATTCTGGTGGAGTCAGATTAGGTGGTCTCATCTGTAATGAAAGAAAAACTGATAGAGAAAGGGAATTGGTTACAGAATTAGCTAAAAGACTTTCAACCCAGATGATCCATTTTGTGCCAAGGGATAATATTGTTCAGCATGCAGAGTTGAGAAGAATGACTGTTGTTGAGTATGATCCGAGCAGTAAACAAGCTGATGAGTACAGAACACTGGCCAATAAAATAATAAACAACAAACTGTTTGTAATACCCACACCTGTCACAATGTCTGAGCTTGAAGATCTGCTCATAGAATATGGTATCATAAAAGAGGACACATCTAACATAGGTGTAGCAAAATCTGCTTAAAGGGAGTCTCTACTCCCTTACCTATGAACAGGAGGATATATGGAACGTTCAAAAGAAGATTTAAAACTACTCGTAGAGGATCTCTTGTCTGAATATCCAGATAAAGCAAAAAAGACAAGGGAAAAACATATAGCTATAGTTGACAAAGATGAAACAAGTTGTTCGATAAAATCGAATAGAAAGAGTGTTCCTGGCGTTATGACGATAAGAGGTTGTGCTTATGCTGGATCCAAAGGGGTTGTTTGGGGCCCCATAAAGGACATGGTACATATAAGCCATGGACCAGTAGGCTGTGGCCAATACTCTTGGGGAACAAGAAGAAATTACTACAACGGAATCACAGGTATAAACAGTTTCGGTGTAATGCATATTACATCAGATTTTCAAGAAAAGGATATCGTATTTGGTGGTGATAAAAAACTTGAAAAACTAATCGACGAAATCGAAGAGATGTTCCCCCTTAACAGAGGTATAACCATCCAGTCAGAATGTCCCATAGGGCTTATTGGGGACGATATAGAAGCTGTTGCCAGAAAAAAATCTGCCGAAATAGGAAAGCCTATAGTACCTGTTAGGTGTGAAGGTTTTAGGGGTGTGAGTCAATCACTTGGACACCATATAGCTAACGATGCAATCAGAGATTGGATATATGAAAAGGATATAAATGGTGTAGAGGTACCTGACTCCCCATACAATATTGCTCTGATGGGAGATTACAATATTGGTGGTGACGCATGGAGTTCCAGAAAGATCCTCGAAGACATGGGGCTAAATGTTATTTCCCAATCCACCGGTGATTGTACCCTCAGTGAATTAGCTAATATCAGAAAGGCTAAGTTAGTACTTTTACACTGTTATCGCTCTATGAACTATATTGCAAGATATCTCGAAGAAAAATTTTCAGTTCCCTGGCTTGAGTTTAACTTTTTCGGTCCCACTCAAATCTACAAAAGCATGAGAAAAATAGCTCAACATTTTGATGAAAAGATACAAAAAAGGACAGAAGAATTGATAAACGACGTTTACAAACCACACATGGACAAGATTATAGCCAGATACAAAAAGAGACTTGAAGGTAAAAAAGTGGTTTTATATGTCGGTGGGTTACGACCAAGACATATAATGCCAGCTTTCCAGGATCTGGGTATGGAGGTTGTTCTTACAGGGTACGAATTTGCCCACAACGACGATTACCAAAGAACAATAGAATATCTGGATGGAACAACTGTAATCGTTGATGATATGACCGAATACGAACTTGAAAAGATAATAGAAAAATTAAAACCAGACCTTTTCGGCTCAGGTATAAAGGAAAAATATCAAGTTCAAAAAGCTGGAATCCCCTTCAGGCAGATGCACTCATGGGACTATTCAGGGCCATATCATGGTATAGATGGGTTTGAGATCTTTGCAAAAGATGTGGATATGGCGGTAAATGGTTATATCTGGAAAAAACTTTCACCGCCGTGGAGCTAAAGGAGGAACTATGAAAAACTGTGCCGAAACATGTAGCTCATCGATGTTTAAATGCGATAGCTATATAAAAACATTTGAAACAAAGAGGATATATGAAAATCCTCATGATGAAGAAACTATAAACAAGGTACTTGAATATACCAAGACTGAAGAGTATAAAGAAAAGAACTTTCAAAGAGAAGCCCTTGTCATAAATCCTCTTAAAGCATGTCAACCACTTGGTGCTTTTTATGCAGCCATAGGCTTTAAAGACACTCTTCCATACTTGCATGGTTCTCAAGGTTGTGCTGCTTACTTTAGATCTCATTTCTCCAGACATTTTAAAGAGCCTTTCCCTGCAGTTTCCGACTCAATGACAGAAGATGCAGCCGTCTTCGGCGGTCACAACAATATGTATGAAGGGCTGAAAAATGCCTATACCCTATACAAACCTAAAAATATCGCCATCTGTACTTCATGTATGGCAGAGGTTATTGGTGATGATATAGATGCTTTTGTAAACAATGCCAGAAAAAACGGTGATATCCCTGAGGATCTACCTGTAGTTACTGCCCATACACCTTCCTTTGTGGGATCCCATATCACAGGATATGACAATATGCTCTACTCCTTCGTCCGCACTTTTGGAATGGAGGGTATAAAAGAACACGATGGTATAAACCTCTTTTTGGGATTCGATACTTATATCGGTAATTTTGATGAGATAAAAAGGATAGCCAAAGCTTTTGACATTAAAATTACTATTATAAGCGATCCTTCAGATATGCTAAATTCACCTACCGATGGTAAGTACACAATGTACAGGGGTGGTACTGCTTTAAGCGATCTAAAAAAAGCTCCCGGGGCAAGAGGTTCCATATTCCTTCAAAAATACTCCATGACCAAAACCATTGAACATGTGAAAAATCAATGGGGTCAGAGAACAAAAGTGATAAACCCCATAGGCCTTGAAGGTACAGATGAATTCATCAAAGCCCTTTCAGAGATATCAGGGAAACCTGTCCCAGACTCCATAAAGACAGAAAGGGGTCAATTAGTAGATGCTATAGCTGATTCTTACTATCATGTACACGGTAAAACCTTTGCAATAAACGGTGATCCTGACCTCGCAGTGGGAGTGACTAAGTTCATTCTCGAATTGGGTGGTATCCCCAAGATCGTATTGGTAACAAACGCCACTAAAAAATTTGAAAAAGAGATCAAACAGCTTTTTACACAGTTCAATGTAGAAGACGAATGTGAAGTGTTTACTGGCAAAGATATGTGGCACTTAAGATCACTGCTTTTCTCAGATCCAGTGGACTATATAATCGGAAATACTTTTGCAAAGCTTCTTACCAGAGATACAGGCATACCATCAATCAGAATAGGTTTTCCCATTTTCGACAGACACCATTTGCACCGGTACCCAATCATTGGATACAAAGGGGGACTAAATCTTTTAACATGGATTGTAAACAAGATATTAGATGATCTGGATGAAAAAACTAAAGATTTACCAAACTATGATATAGTTAGATAAGGGGGAGAACAATCTCCCCTTTAAAAGAATAATGAGGTGATTACTATGAAAGTAACAATAAATAAAAAGTCTGATGGTCTTTATGCGTATGTTGCCAAAAAGGATCTGGAGTCAAAGATAGTTGATATAAAACAAGATGGAGCCTTTGGTGGAGTTTTTACATTGGAAAACGGCTGGAAGCTTTATATCGAACCACAGGATGAATTACCAAAACTCCCCAAAACCTTTGATGCAAAAAAGCTTGAGTAAGAAGGGTCTTCAATATGAAAAAAAACATAATATTCATTATAATTTTTAGTTTGCTATCGACTTCTATGTTATATGGTGACGAGCTCAGTATCTATTGTGCTGTTGGCGTTAAACCTGTGGTCGATGAAATAATTGAACATTTTAAAAAACAAACCAATACAAAGATAACTGTTTCTTATGGCAGTTCAGGGAAGGGATTTGCCCAGCTGGAACATGGAGCCAGATACGATATCTTCATATCTGCCGATATCTACTATCCAAAAATGATGATTGAAAAAGGTCTATCTTCAAACAATTATATTATTTATGGTCGAGGGAAACTTGCTCTCATATACTCAGATCAGTTCTTAAAAAACAAGAAACCCGATTTCAATCTCTTAAAAGAGGCAAATAAAGTGGCTATAGCAAACCCTAAAGTGGCCCCCTATGGTAAATCTGCCTTACAAGTACTCATGAAATATGGATTTAGCGACATTGTAAACAGCCGTTTGGTATATGGTGAAAATCTATCAAATGTATTATCCTACTTAGAAAAAGGGTTTGTAGATGCTGCATTCTTAAGTTATTCCATCGTTATTCAAAACGAACAACTCAAATCCCGCAGTATTATAATTAGTGAAAACGACCACGAACCATTGGAACACGCCCTCATAATAACAAAATATGGGGAAACAAATCAATCCGCAAAAGAGTTTGTAAACTTTTTCACAAGTAAACAGGGTAAAGAAATAATAAAAAAATATGGTCTTTAAAGGGTATATATGTTTGATGGTATGTTTTTAAACACAATGTTTTTGACACTAAAATTAGCTTTACTAACGACAATCATACTACTTTTTATCTCTATACCGATCGTTTATGTTCTACTATTTAAAAGAAGCAATCTAACCTCCCTTTATGAAACCATATTGACGATGCCGATAGTTTTACCCCCGTCGGTGATCGGATTTTATATACTTATCATCTTTAGCCCGAAAAGCACCATTGGAAACTTTCTTGTGGAAAACTTCGATTTTACCTTTGCATTTACCTTTGAAGGGATAGTGCTGGCCTCTGTCATATTTTCCATACCATTTATGGTAAACCCCATTTTCAATGCAGCAAAAAATGTACCCCAAAACCTTATTGAAGCATCTTATTCACTGGGCAAAAGCCAATGGACAACGTACATCCGTGTAGTTCTACCGAATGTAAAAGGGAATATTTTAGCTGCATCTGCCATAACTTTTGCCCACGTAATCGGTGAATTTGGAATAGTGTTTATTGTAGGCGGCAACATCCCAAATGAGACAAAAGTTGCCAGTATTGCCATCTATGAAGAATTAGAAACACTAAACTACGGTATGGCCCATAAATATTCAATTACCATATTTAGCTTATCATTCCTAATGCTATTAATAGTCTATCTCATGAATAAAAGGTTAAACAGGAGCTAACAGATGTTACGCCTTTTCTGTAAAAAGAAGTTATCAGGTTTTGATGGAACTTTTACACTTGATATAAACCTAACCATAGAAAAGAATCAATTTCTATCTATCACAGGTCAAAGTGGCGCGGGTAAAACTTCTATTCTTAGGATCATAGCAGGGTTTATGCAACCTGATGAAGGATACATAGAATTTGATAATGAGGTATGGTTTGACAGCAAAAAAGGTATCAATGTACCTGCTCAAAAAAGGAAAATAGGTTACCTTTTTCAGGATTATGCACTTTTCCCAAATATGACGGTATTTGAACAACTTAAATTTGCCATGGGAAAAGAATACAAAAAAGAAACCATCGAGTATTTTTTAAATATTTTTAACTTACATAATCTCAAACATAACTACCCAAACACCCTCAGTGGAGGACAAAAACAGCGTGTAGCCCTAATAAGGTCTATATTGAAAAACCCAAAAATACTACTTTTGGATGAACCTTTCTCAGCCCTTGACAACGAAACCAAAGAGATTATCCAAGATGAAATAAAAAAAATTCATAAACAGCTAAACCTCACATCTATTCTCGTTTCCCACAATGATAACGACACCTACAAATTGGCTAGCCGTGTTCTGGAAATCCACAAGGGTAAGATAACAAAGGACCAGACCATCTCTAATGACATCAAACAATACACAGAACAAGGTGTACTTGTAGAATCAACAGTACTTTCAAAAAATAACAATTACTATATCATTCATATAAAAAACTTATTCTTAAAAGTACCAGAAAACCTCCTATTAAATTATAAAGACAACACAAAACCGAGATTACACATCAGATTTCATTCTTGAGAAATTCAGCCAAGCTGCTCCTTCATCTTACGCATAGAGTTCCTCATCGCTTCTATCAGTTTAATGAGAACCAGATACATATCATCTACAAGGGCTACTACACTGAAATTTTTCTTATGTTCCGGTAAAGAAGAGGCAATAACCGCATTTATTTCTATGAAGCTTGTTATGTAATATGACTGCACGAAATGCATAAAAATTTCATAAAATTTTTTTGAGCCTAGTAAAGGTAAAGGCAATTGCAACTGATTAAAGAGATTATTTGCCAATGATTCATCAAATCGTCCTGTTTTTTCATAAGTCTCTATAATTTCCTTTTGAAATCTCTCAGTGTAAACTCTTCCTTTATTCAACTCTTTGATCACTTCCTCAGCAAAATTAATAGCATCGTTTACCTTTATTTTGAGCATATCTCTGTATTTAAGGATCTCATCTTCTGTTGGGTAACGTAAAGTAGCCTTTATATTGTCCACCACCTTTAAATCATTCGTTAGATACTGATCGGCTACCTCCTTGAAACTCATAATCTTTGTTCCAGGTATTTTGGCACCACCCTCAGTAGCATTGATTACAGTCCCAGCATATTCAGCAACATCTTTTTCATAAAATTTTAGAAATTTATACCATACATCTGTTGTCTTTATCTTAGGTACATAGTTTCCTTCTACTTCCAATATCCTATCTGGTGAGTAATACTGCTGTTCCTTTTCACCAAAAGTAGCACCTTTAGCATGAGTTACATCATTTTCACCAAAGGCAAGATCCTGTCCAATCAAGATAATCGGATTACACCCTAAATATTCAAGAACCTTAAAAGCCATATTTGCAGCAGATGGACCAATATCCAATATCCCCTTCTCTATCTCCAACCACTGGAATGTGGCAAAATTTCTATAAACAATAATCCTATTACCTGGAAAATTTGCATAGGTCTCTGGTCTTATAACAGGACACGCAGAAAGATAAACATCTTCCACATCCTCTTTTGTCAAACCCTCAAAAAGCTTAGCTGTAGCCAAAACCCTTTCAAGGGATGTGACCAAATGGGGCTTTAGACCGTACCTTTTCATCACCCTCACCGAAGCATCTGCAGCACATATAACTGCTTTATCCTCTAACCCTTTTAATTGCTCTATGTTTTTATTTAGAGATGGACCTGTAGCCACGACAATACCTGGTTTCCCCTTAAATTTATCTTTTAACTGATTGATACCTGGATTTTTTATAATCTCATTTACATTCAAAAAGATGTTTTCTATTCCAATAAGAGAATCCCATGGATCGTTACCATAATGGAGTAATACCTCTTTTATAGCATCCTTAAGGTGATTTATAATCTCTTTAAAGTATGATGGATTCATAGTAAGTGAAAATTTATTATCTATAATGTTCATAGCTTTTACATGAAGCTTAAGGTTTCCCATCATGAGAATGTTTCTAAAATTTAAAAACATACTTGAAGCAGGTTCACCTATGAATAAGAATATATACTGATTTTTTATAATAGATTCAAGATCTATAACCTTTAATGCATTATAAAAAGGCTCTATTTCAGGATCAACTACGATATACGCAGACTCATTGGAAAAATAATTCTGAATCATCGTGATCAACTCATACCCCAGCCCAAAACCGAAAATAACATTCAGTATTGGTAGTCTTATTTTCTCCCTAAGCTCTTGTACAATAGGTGTAACAGGATCATTGTTATCGTACACGTAGCTGTTACTTGGTTTATGAAATAGATTTGGATACTTTTTGGGATGATTAGAAGTGATTATCATATAGTTGCCTGTTGGCACGAAGCTATTAATCCTTTCATACAGCTGGGGACGATATTTTTTAAGATTTTCTAAGTTCTTCTTATAAAAATCCATATAAACTCCATCTAATCATTATTTAGGCATTTTAATGAATTGCAAACTTCTTGCCAGAAAAATAGGAAATTTTCTCCAAACTTTTACGCTACTCTGTTTTTTAATCTATAAACCATAGCCAATATTTCAGCAACAGCTTTATAGAGATTTTCAGGGATCTCCTCACCGATTTCCACTGAAGCAAAAAGTGTTCTCGCAAGGGGTGGATCCTCATGTATAACCACATTATTTTTTAAAGCTATCTCCTTTATTTTGAGGGCTACCAATCGCTGCCCTTTTGCCACAACCTTTGGGGCTCTATCCTTACCCATGTCATATTTTATCGCCACGGCATAATGGGTTGGATTTGTGATAACCACATCCGCCTTAGGTACCTCTTCCATCATCCTTTTACGTGCCATTTCCCTCTGCATACTCCTTATTCTCTGCTTTATCAAAGGGTCCCCTTCCATCTGTTTAAACTCTTCTTTTACTTCCTGTTTAGTCATTTTTAGGTCTTCATTGTACTGCCACTTTTGATATAAAAAATCCACAATAGAGATAACAAGAATTATTATGGCAAGTTTAAAAGCCACTTCATATATAAATTTACCAAGAAAATAAATTGATGACACCGGATCTGCATCCGATAGGGTTATTATAGTTGGTATTTTGCTTTTTATGATAAAATAAGCTGCTATACCGATAAAAAATATCTTCATCAAAGATTTTACCAACTCAAACAACCCTTTTTTAGAAAAGATCCTCCCAAAACCAGCTATTGGATCAAGCCTGTCCCATTTTGGAACCAAACTTTTGCTGGAAAAAACCACCCCAAACTGAACAATATTCGATAAAATAGCCACCATAACAAGGACAAACATTAAAGGTAACGTAACACTACCCATCGATTTAAGAACATCTACCAATAATAGGTACGCGCTCTCTTTATTTAGCCTGAAATCAGACAAAGAAAAGTATTTAATAAAATCCTTTTGGAATTGATCAACAATGACAGGCATATAAAAATAAAGTACTAGTACCGCAACGAGAAATGTTATCCCCGTTGCTAGTTCTCTACTTTTGGGGACATTACCCTCTTCTATCGCCTGCTGTCTTCGCCGCGGCGTGGCTTCTTCCGTCCTATCTCCATCCTGCTCAGGCATTATGCACCCAGATACTTGAATAGTCTTAGTATGTTATTGAGATAATCGTACATAAGCATCTCAAACATACTAAAGAAAAAGCTCATACTGGCTATTATTATAAACAATCCTCCAGCAATCTGTATAGGAAAACCAATGATCAGAATATTAAGTTGTGGTACAAGTCTTCCCATAATCCCTAAAACTACCTGTGTCACCAAAAGGGTAACAAATATTGGAGCTGTGATCTTAAGTGCAGTTAAAAATATATTGGCAAATATCTTTACGATGAAGATATAGGATTCTTGATTGAACACAAATACCCCCAGAGGTATCATCTCAAAAGATTTTACAATCGCTTGGATAACATACAGATGTCCACCAATGCTTATGAAAAAAAGAATCATCACGATATTTTGAAACTGTGCAACAAGTGAGATCTGTGTATTACTCTGGGGATCAAGAACATTTACTATACCAAACCCCATCTGAGTACCTATTATCTGGCCCCCAAACTGTACCCCCACAAAAATGAATCTTGCTATTAGCCCTGTAGCAATACCTATCATCAATTCTTTAATGATAATCAATATGAGTAAGAGATTATTAGCTTTTGACAAATCTATTAAGGTAATAGAAGGGAATATCAACAATCCCAATAAGATAGATAAAAAAAGTTTAATCCTTGCAGAAACTATTTCACTACCAAATACAGGTGCAGTAAATATGATACCACTGATTCTAATTACCGTTAAGAAGAACATTGCTATCCTATTGATATCAAAAAACATCTCAAACATTCTAATATCTATCACCTGCGTATTTCATATACTGGATCCTTTCAAAAGCCTTAAAACCACTATCAAATTTTGACGCTATTCCTATAATATCGTTGATGGATTTAAACCCCTTCCTATCTAAATATTCTTTCATCCCTTTTATCATCTCTGGGATAACCTGGAAACCGTTCTTATATATCGCAGATACCACTTGGAAAGTTTTAGCCCCAGCCATTAGATGCTGTAAGGCTATGTTGGCATTATGTATCCCAGTACTCGAAGATATATCGATTTCCACCTGACTTCTACAAACAGCTACATATCTTAAGACCTGATATGTTTCCTCAATACAGCTATATACTTCAAGACCCGCAAACTTCATATGCTCCACATCAATGGACATTCTAAAAAACTTGTTAAACAGGGTAACACCATCTGCCCCTGCATCTTTTAAACCTTTTACCATCATAGGAACAGAGGTGAAATAATAACCTATTTTAACAAGTATAGGCATATTCACAGCTTTTTTTACCGAATGCACTATATCAAAATACTTTTTTTCTATAAGTCTTGGGTCTTCTGCTACATTAAAAGGTATATAAGCAATATTTAGTTCAAGGGCATCAGCCCCTGCATCTTCTATCTGTTTTGCATAATCCACCCACCATTTGCCACCCAAACAGTTTACACTGGCTATAACCGGAATAAACAGATTTTTTTTTGCATCCTTTATAAAATCAAGATATTTTATGGAACCATATAACTTTGAAGAATCATTTAAAAAATATTCATAGGCTTCAGGGTGGTAATCATCATTACTACCGACCTCAGTGGAGAGTTCCTCTTCAAACAGGGACTTAAGCACCACAGCACCTGCACCCATCTCTTGAGACTTCAACAAACCATCAAGATGTTTAGTCAAAGTAGAACTACCCACTATCAAAGGACAACGCAACTTTAATCCTAAAAAACTTACACCAAGATCAGCCATTATTCACCTCAACAGAAATTCTATTCAACTCATTTGTAAAGATAGATCTATACCTATTCATATCCTCCATACTTTCAGCTTCAAACCTCATAACAAGTACCGGTTGAGTATTACTTGCTCTAAGTAAACCCCAACCATTTTCAAAATTAACCCTTATCCCATCTATGGTAATAATTGATTGTATCCCATACAACCCCTTATCCTTATATTCTTTAAATATGTCACTCATCTTTTCAACTACCGCAAACTTTTTATCATCATCACAATCTAATCTTATCTCTGGTGTGTTATATACCTTAGGTAAACCAGCCACCAAATCGGAACATACCTTTATGTTACCCTCTAATAAGTTATCCACATAAGCCTCTAAAAACCTCACAGCAGCATATATAGCATCATCAAACCCAAAAAACCTATCTTTAAAAAATATATGCCCACTCATCTCACCAGCCAATTCAGCTCCGGTTTTTTTTAGTTTATCTTTGATGAGGGAATGGCCAGTTTTCCACATAATTGCGTCAATTTCCATCCTTTGTAACGAGTCAAAGAGTAGTTTTGAAGATTTCACATCAGCTATCACAGTAGGCTTTACGTATCTTTTTTTCAGCTCTTTAGCATAAACATAAAGGAGCATATCCCCCCAAATGATATCACCCTTTTCATCCAAAACGCCTATCCTATCGGCATCCCCATCAAAAGCTACAGCAAAATCAGCATTGTGTTCTAACACAGCCTTTCTTACATCCACCAAATTTTCCTCAACTGTAGGATCAGGGTGATGGTTAGGAAATCTTCCATCTGGCTGACAGTAGAGTTCTATTACTTCTACTCCGAGCTCCTTAAAGATCTTAGGTGCAACCAAAGAAGCGGTTCCATTGCCTGCATCAATGACTACCTTAATCTTTTTAACTCTTTCCATTTTATCCATAAGAGGAGCAAACGTCTCCATATAAAAATCTATATAATCGACTAAAATATCATATCTTTTAATCACACCCTTTTCATCTGCTATATTGTAATCACCATTTAGCACACTATCCATGATTGACAAAATCCCTTCAGAGTGAATAGTATCCTTTCCAATACCAAATTTTAAACCATTGTATTCTGGTGGGTTATGGCTCCCTGTAATCATTATAAAACCATCACTATTTAGTTTGAATGAGGAAAAATAGGCCACAGGTGTAGGGCATATATGCAGATCAATAACATTACAACCTGTATCAGTTATCCCCTGAACAACCCCTGAAAATATCTCATCTGAAGAAAGTCTTACATCCCTGCCTACAGTAATAAAACTTTCGCCTTCTTTGTTACTTTTTATCTTTCTGGCCAGCACATTACCAATCTTTCTTGCCACATCACTATTAAATTGAGTTGGGACCACACCCCTAATATCATACTGTCTAAAAATCTCTTTACTTACCATCCAATCTCCTTATATATCATTTTCTTTCGTAATATAACTATCTGGTAAATCACATAGATCAGGCATCTGAAATGGTATCGGATATCTAATACCATTCTTATGTGTAGCCTCAAGCCCTTCAACAAGCTCATCTATATAATCATAAGGAAAAGACACTATCAATTCGAAATCCTGTGCCATCGCAAACCTTCTATCCCCAAGACATGGTATTTCTACAATAGGCTTTTTGGATATATATACCTCAGCAACACCTCTGGAACATACTCCTGCATCCCCCGAAGTCTTAAAAATAAATTCACCACCTCTTCGGTACAAAAACGCCTGAATAAAACGCATAGCCTGAGCTGAATTAACATATAGTACAACAAGATCCGGTATCACACCATCTACCGGTCTATTTATAGGAAATGTGAGCACCTGAACAGTGCCAGCATTTATCCTCGGCATCATAGCCTGCATCTTTTTTGCAGCTTCCATGTCCTTTTGATAGACATTACAATTTACATCACCGTTTATGATTCTTTCTGGAGTTTGTATTAGACCAGTACATGAAGCTCCTAAGACACAATAACTATCCTTTGCTTTTGCCAAAGTAGACCAACCATAGTATCTTGAATATGCTATCTGCTGGCATATACTCATCTTTTTATCATTCACCTTTATCTTAGGTAGTTCAAGATCTCCTCTGATTATCTTTACAGCTACTGGATTAGTTTGGGGTATGATTGTTTTATTCAAAACTGTCAAAAGCTTATCTAACATCGGCATCCTCCTTTTCTTTTTGCCTTAGTATTCTAAAGGCTGCTAATGCTGCACCAAAACCGTTATCGATATTAACAACAGAAACTCCATTAGCACAACTTGTTAGCATTGCAAAAAGTGGAGTAAATCCGTTTAAAGCAGTACCATACCCAACAGAAGTCGGTACAGCTATCACAGGATGAGGAAACAAACCAGCAACCAGTGATGGCAAAGCCCCTTCCATACCAGCAATAACCACAATTACATCAAAGGATTCCACTTCGTCTTTAATTTTAAAAAAACGATGGACACCAGCCACCCCCACATCGGCAAAAATCTTTGCATCGACACCACAACTATCCAGTGTCCAAAAACACTCCAAAGCCACTGGAATATCTGAACTACCAGCAGTCACTATCGCCACCTTACCTTTATGCCTTTGCACCTTCGAAGTGAGATACCTTACAAAACCTGCTTCTTCAATAGCCTCCATCATAGGGTAACGAAGGAGAAGAGCATCTATTTTCTCCTTGCTCAGCTTTGTACAGATAAATGAAATGTTATTTGTCATATACCGATCAGCAATCTTGATTATCTGCTCCAGTGACTTTGACGCACCAAAAACAAATTCATCAAAACCAAGCCTCTCTTTTCTAAATAGATCTACTTTCAACTCATCGGAGAACAGCATTAATAGGTTTGTGGAGAACGATTCTTTGTCTAATTCCCCTTTTAAAAGTCTATCGGCAAGATTCAAAAAAAACTCTTTATTCATCTTTTGATTTCCCCATCTATCCCTTTCTAAAACCTTTACATATAACATATATCTCAAAAGAGTTTTTCCTCGTTGCGTCGGGTCTTATAATCTTTACATCAGCAAAGCAACTTTTCAACCCTTTTATCAAACCCTCTCGTTCCTCACCATCGAAAAGTTTAAACAAAAGATTGCCATCTCTTTTTAAAACCCTCTTGGAAAAACTCACGACAGTTTTAACAAGATTTACACTATTTACATGATCCACAAATTTCTGCCCAGTTGTATTGGGAGCAACATCCGATATAACTGTATCAAATTCATCAGTAATACTCGTAATCTTCTCAAATGTCACCTCATCCAGTATATCACCTTTTATAAATGTAAACCTTTTATCAGTTATAAGTTCCATATCAAGCATATCGACACCCACTACACACCCCTTTTCCCCAATCAATTCAAGAACCACTTGACTCCAGCCACCAGGTGCAGCACCCACATCTAAAACCTTATCCCCTTTTTTTATAACTTTATATTTTTCATTTAATTCCTTCAATTTGTAGGAGGCTCTTGATCTATACCCTTCTTGTTTAGCTTTTTTATAATAACTATCTTTTCTAATATACATCAGCCTTTCTCTAAAGGGATTACTTCATAATGTTCTATATGGTAAGAATAATTAGGTTTAATCTCAATATGTAGCTGGAACATCATTTCGATGTCATCAATATTATCTTTCTCATTATTCAAAATAATATCTACCACATCTGGATGTGCCTCGACAAATATCTTCTTATTGGTAAAAAATGGTGCTATCCTTCTGATCTCCCTTAAGATATCGTAACATACCGTAAGCTTGGACTTTACCACTCCTCTACCTTCGCAGTAAGGACAAGGCTCTGTTAGTATTTTGTTCAAACTATCCTGCACCCTTTTTCTTGTTATCTCAAAAAGCCCCAACGGTGAAATATTAACAACTGAAGACTTTGCCCTATCCTTTTTCATCTCCTGTAAAAGAGTTTGTAGCACCTTTTCCCTATGCTCCTCCTTCTCCATATCTATGAAATCCACAATAATTATACCACCAAGGTTCCTCAATCTCATCTGCCAAGCGATTTCTTTAGCAGCTTCTAAATTTGTTTTTAAGATTGTTTCATCAAAATTTCTTTTACCAACAAACTTACCGGTATTAACATCGATGACAGTAAGAGCCTCCGTCTGATCGATTACAATGTACCCTCCCGACTTAAGCCATACTCTTCTCTCCAACAACCTGCTTATCTCTATTTCAATATTGTAGTAATCAAAAATAGGCATCTCATTTTCATAAAGTTCTATCTGAATCTGGTTATTTGACAAATAGTCTTTTACAAACGATTTTATTCTAAGATAATTGGCTTTCGTATCTAAAACAATCTTTCTCACCTCATCATTTGCAAGATCCCTAACGGTTCTAAATAACAAATCCAACTCTTCATATATAAGCTTAGGAGCACCTGATTCTTTGGCCTTATGGGAAACCCTTTCCCATGTTTTAAGAAGGTAATTCAGATCCGATCTCAATTCATCCTCACTGGAATTTTCACAAATAGTTCTAGCAATAAGACCAACATTCTGTGGCTTTATACTCAAAAGGATATTTTTTAGTCTTTCCCTTTCCAACTCATCCTCAATTTTTCTTGATACCCCGACATGATTGTAATAAGGCATAAGGACAAGATAACGGCCCGGAATTGTTATATTGGTAGTCAGTCTCGCCCCTTTCTGTCCAATAGGCTCCTTTGCCACCTGAACAATGATCTCCTGACCCTCCTGTAAAAGATCCTCTATTGGAACATATATTTTGTTAAGCCCATTATCCGAATCTATATCCTCTACCTCTGCAATGCGTTCCTCTAAAAGAGAAAAGTTTTCTGAATCATCTATGTAGAGATCTCCTGCATGTAAAAATGCAGCTCTCTCATGACCTATATCAACAAACGCTGATTGCATCCCAGGCAGTACTTTAACTACCTTCCCCTTGTAAATATTACCAGCAATACCTTTGTTTTTAGCCCTCTCCAAAAAGATCTCTGACAAACTATTGTTTTCAAGCACCGCCACACGAGTCTCATTAGGAGTAGAATTTATTATAATCTCTTTTGCCACTTACCCTCCCTATTTCATCTTCATCATCACTGCTTTTGATATAGCTTTTAGCGTTTCAAAAACCCCTTCACCTTTTATGGCCACAGCCTCAAAAGACTCCACTTTTCGGGTATTCAAGATCCTTTCCATCTCCTCTACAGATTCTATATCTGGTAAATCCCTTTTATTCCATTGCATCACCAAAGGGATCGTATCGTAATCCAATCCATTTTCCTTAAGATTATCAATGAGATTTTCCAGACTATCCATATTAGCATCCATTCTATCCTTTTGAGAATCAGCTACAAAAACTACACCATCTGCACCCTTAAGTATCAATTTTCTACTTGCATCATAAAACACCTGTCCTGGCACAGTATAGAGATGGAGTCTAACTTTGAACCCCTTTATCTCCCCCAATTTAAGGGGCATAAAATCGAAGAAAAGAGTTCTTTCCGTCTCTGTGGCCAGTGAAACCATTTTACCTTTTTGAGTCGGATCTGTCTGGTCATAGATATATTGGAGATTAGTAGTTTTACCACAAAGGCCAGGGCCATAATAAACTATCTTAAAGTTGATCTCTTTTGTGGAATAGTTAATAAAAGACATATCAAGACCCCTTTTTGAACATTTTATCTATATCGTCATCTGTTATATCATTAAATAACCCAGCAACGTTTTGCTCAGCATTGACGCTTTCTGCTATAATCTGGGAAATACTTTTTACATATTTTTTCATTTTAAGCCTAACAAGCCCTAAGGATGTACTATCATCAAACAAAACAACCAGAATAAGCTTTCCATCCACAAGTGTAATATTAAGATGTTCATTTTCCCCCTCATGAAAAAGTACGGAGAACTCCTTTTCACCAAGAAGCTTCGCTATACCATCTGTAGCTGCCACATTACCAGCAACGAGCGCAGCAAGAGAAGTGGCATCAAACTCCTGAGATTCTCCAGAACTTGCAACCATTTGACCACTTTTATCTATCAAAAAGGTGGCTTTTGAATTCGTTTCTTTCCTCAACAAATCGATCTGTAAATAAAGCTTTTCTGATACTTCATTGTTACTAAACCATGCTGGATTATTCATAAAAATTCACCCCGATATGGGTTTATTTTTAATTTTAATACATCTCTCTTCTGTTCTCAAGGGATTTTAGTATCGTTATTTCATCAGCGTACTCAATATATCCACCTATAGGAATACCTGTAGCAATTCTTGTTACCTTTATGTTGTAGTGCTTACTTATAAGTTTACTAAGGTAGATCGCCGTTGTATCACCCTCTACATCTGGATTTGTAGCAAGAATTACCTCTTTTACTCCATCATGTTTGATTCTCTCAAGAAGCCCATTTATCCTCAGATCATCCGGAGTAATCCCATCCAGTGGAGCAAGCCTACCCCCTAATACATGATAAACCCCTCTGTACCTACCACCAGATTCAAACAAAAAAACATCCTTAGCCTCTTCAACCACACACACTGTTGTCTTATCTCTGTTTTCATCCACACAGATTTGGCAATACTCCTCATCCGCCAAAGAGCCACACTTAGCACAGAACTTTGTATTTCTTTTTAGCTCTAAAAGAGCCCCAGCAATCTCTTCAACATCTTTCACACTCATCTTTAATAAATGCATTAATAGCCTAAGGGCAGTCTTCCTTCCAATACCGGGAAGTTTTGATAACACCCTGATACATTTTTCAAAAGATTTTGAATAGGTCATCTATCAAAACAATCCAGGGAAGTTTATACCAAGACCTCCAGTCAGTTTTGCCATCCTTTCACTCAGGAGATTTTGTGCTTTTTTAATCCCCTCATTTACTGCGGCTACAATAAGATCCTGAAGCATCTCAACATCCTCAGGATTAACAACATCCTTTTCTATACTTATACTCAGTAGTTCTGCTCTACCATTGAAAACGGCCTTTACCATACCACCACCAGCAGTAGCTTCAACTGTCTCTTTAGCTACTTCTGCTTGCACCTCTTCCATCTTTTTTTGCATAACCTTAGCTTGTTTCATTATCTGCTGAATATTCATCTTACCTCCAGATCTGATTTTTTATTTAATTTTTCGATATTTTCTATTTCTCCACCAAACTCTTTGAGAATCTTCTGGATCATTGGATTCTTTTCCACCTCTTTTCTAAGCATCTCCTCTTGGAAAGATCTGATTTCAGCCTCTGTTTTAACTAGGCTTTTTTTTTCTCCACCTTCATCAAATGTAATCAAGATCTCAAATTCACTTCCAAAAAAATCCTTAAAGCTCTTAATAAGAGACTTTTTTTTCTCAGGTTCAGTTAGCATCTTATAGGAGAAACTATCAAGAAAAGATACAATAAATCTATTACCATTCCTCTCCACAGCACCCTGAGCTATCAGAGCAGCAATAGATGGGTTTGTCTTACCCAAATTCTCAGCAAAATCTTTCCATTCCTTTTGGACTTCTGTCAATGTAGGCTTTTTCTCAACTTTCTTATTATCCTTTTCTTCAGGAACTCTACTGGCTACACTTGTAACATTTCCCAAACGGTCCGCAGGCAAAATTTTATCGATATTAGCCGCTTTAAAAACCCCAAACTCAAAAATATATCTTTCCATCGGCAAATATTTCATATCAGATAATGTCTTTTGGAAAACCTGAAAGAGGGCAAAAATCTTATTCATACTCAGCTTTGCCTTCAATCTCTCATAAAACTCTATCTCATCCCTTGTAAGAACCTTTTCAGGAAATCCACCGTTTATACCATGTAAAAGGTTTCTGGTATGAGTAATAAAAGTTTCTATAACAAACTGAAAATCGATCCCCTTCAAAGCCAACTCCTCAATAAATTGGAAAATCTTCTTAGTATCGGACTCCACTATCGCCTCATAGAGATCATTTGCAAGTCTCTGTTCGGATAGCTCTAAAATCTCATTCGTATTCTCAAAGGTAATAACCCCTCCGGTAAAGGCAACCAATTGATCGATCAATGATAGGGCGTCCCTCATACAGCCATCTGAGTTTCTTATTATGAGATTTAAAGAATCATCATCACACTGAATACCCTCTTTATCCATCACTTCTTTCAAATACTTTCTCATATATTCAGTAGGTATCTTTTTAAAATCATACCTTTGACAGCGGGATAAAATGGTCATAGGAATCTTGTGGGCATCTGTAGTAGCGAGTATAAATATTACATGTTCTGGAGGCTCTTCAAGGGTTTTAAGCAACGCATTAAATGCCTCATCCGTTAGCATGTGAACTTCATCAATTATATATACTTTATACCTATTACTTACCGGTAATATCCTAACATTTTCTCGAATGTTTCTTGCCTCTTCCACCTTTCTATTGGATGCCCCATCAATCTCAATAACATCGACCGATGTACCATTATTTATATCTTGACAGCTTATACATCTATTGCAAGGATTTACCCCATCTGGGTTGTGACAATTTACAGCTTTTGCAAAAACCCTTGCGGCTGTAGTCTTACCAATACCTCTGGGACCTGTGAAAAGGTAGGCATGCGATATCCTGCCCAGCTCAATTGCATTCATAAGGGTTTTAACAACAAACTCTTGCCCTACTATCTCATCAAAATTTTTAGGTCTATATTTTCTCGCAAGCGCTTTATACCT
>JAOAHS010000022.1 GCA_026415135.1 Calditerrivibrio sp.
ATGAACGTAGATATTTTAAACAACAATATTGCTGTAATAGATTTAGGCAGTAATAGCTTACGTCTTCAGATTGCCACTGTTTTTGAAAAAAGTTATAAAATAGTTTGTGAATATAAGGAGTTAATAAGAATAGGTGATGATCTTTTTCTAAATGGCAAACTCACTAAAAGCTCCATCGAAAAGCTCCATAAGTCTTTCAAAGAGATAAAGTCTCTGCTTGACTCCTACAATGTTGTTTATCATAGAGCAGTAGCAACTGCTACACTTAGATCCTCTCCAAACGGCATGGAGATAGTAAACAACATAAAAAAGAGATACAATATAAACCTTGAAATTATAGATGGTGAGACTGAGGCCAAATTATCTTTTTTAGGGGTAAGAAGCTGCTTCAATCTAAAAAAATACAATAGCCTTATAACCGACATAGGTGGAGGTAGCTCTGAATTTATAATATCAGAAAAAGAGCAAATTAAATATGTAGCTACTAAAAAATTAGGTGGTGCAAGACTCAAGCATACGTTTCTCAGATCAGACCCTCCTTCCTTTGAAGAGATTGAAGCTTTAAAGCAGTTTTTAAGAAAAGAACTTGCAGATTTCAACGATTTCCATATAGATACAATTATCTGTACAGGCGGCACATCAAACAATATAGCCAACGTTTACTACCTTAAAGAAAAGAAGGATAGCTCTGTCCAAATCAAATATGTCACAAGGGAGTTCCTGAGGAGCTTTATTATCGATATTAAAAGAAAAAAGACAAGCTCAATTTGTAAAATAAAAGGGGTTGAAGAGAAAAGGGCTGATATTCTCCTACCCATTGCTATCCAGCTTGATCAGATACTTGATATAACAGGAAGAGGGGGGTTTTATACTTTTACAGGTGGTCTCAGAACAGGTCTAATTATCAACACCTTAAATCTGTTTGGCATCCACCTACCTTTCCAAACATTAGAAATCGATGTCAACCATGCCCGTCTGATAGAGATAGGGAACAAATTCCATTTCAATGAGATCCATGCACTGCATGTCTCCAAACTATCTAAGATCATTTTTGACAAGCTCTATGGAATACTGGGGCTAAACCAAAGCGACTGGGAGCTTTTAAATGCAGCTGCTGTTCTGCACGACATAGGGAACTTTATCGCCCTTTCTAAACACCATCTCCACACAGAGTACCTAATTTTACACACAGATCTCATAGGATTTAATAGTTACGAAAAAATAATGATAAGTCAGATTGCCAGATACCACCGTAAACGTTTCCCAAAAAAATCTGATAATATATACAATCTACTATCAAAACAGGACATAGAAAAAGTTTTAAAATTAACCTCTATATTGAGAATAGCTGATGCATTAGACCGAACCCAAAAATCTAAGATTTCCGATTTGACTATATCCATAAACGATAATAATATTATAATCACTCCACATTTCACTGGTGATATCTCCATGGAAAGGGAAAATTTTGAAGAGAAAAAAGATTTCTTCGAAAAATATACTAATTATAAGGTGATACTTACATGAAGACATCCCAGTATGCTGTAATAAACATCGGTGCCAGCGCCATAAGGATGCAGATCAGCGAGTTTATAAATGGCAAAGAAAACCTTCTTGAGTACCTTGTGGCTCCCTTGAGACTTGGGAGGGATACTTTTTCAAAAGGTTTTATCACCTTAGAAAGCCTGAATAAGGCAGTGGATATTATGAAAAAATTCGCCGATAAGTTAACAGAATATGACCTCTGGAAGAACTATAAAGCCATCTGCACAAGTGCTGTTAGGGATGCTGAAAACAGATACTTCTTCATCGATAGGATAAAGACCAAAACAGGGATAGAACTTTCCATAATAGATGAATTAGAAGAGCTTTATGTAAAATACTTAGCAATAAAACATGACATCAAAGATTTCAAAAAATATGAGGAACATGGTGTTCTTTTGATAAACTTTTCCAGTGGTAACATCGGCATAAATATCTTCAAAGATGGAATAAACCACTTCTCCTCTGTTTTACCCTATGGTAGTCTTCGAATATCCGAATATGTTAAAAATGTTAAAAATGAATTAAAGTACAGGGCTTACGATATCTACGCTGAAAAGTTGTCTAATCAGATCAAACAGTATTGTAAGAGTATTTCGGATATAAAATATCTCATCGGCTCTGGTAGCTCCATAAACCTATTAACCGAAGTACTCACACCAAAGCAGAACAGAATAAAAAGATCTGATTTAGAAAAACTTTATAACGACTTTAAAACGAAAGATCCCCTTACAATCTCAAAAGAGCTCAGTATCACAGAGTACAACGGAGAGATCTTCCTCCCAACGGTAAGGCTATATTTATCACTTATGAATCTTATATCCTCAAAGGAGATGATCTTCAGCAAACAGACCTTCCCCCACCAGCTCCTCCTGTTTTACTCGAAAAAGATTAAGGACAACAATCTACAAAAACGCCTCATAAAAAACCTCTTTTTTTACGGTAAGAAGTATAACTTAGACGAAAAACACTCCAAACATGTTGCCAGTTTCGCGACAAAGCTCTTTGATGAGCTAGAAGATCTCCACTCCCTTTCTTCAAGGGACAAGTTTGTACTTGAAGCATCTGCCATCCTTCACGATATAGGATACTATATCGATATACACAACCATCATGAACACTCCTCATACATCATAAATGCCTTTAAGATGCCGGGGTATGACCCAAAGCTCATTAAACTTATATCCATAATATCCTTTATGCATAGAGAAAAAAAATTAAAGTTAGATGAAAAGCTTGGCAATTTAAATCAAGATGAACAACTTATCGTTAAAAAGTTAGTAGCTCTTTTAAAGATCGCCGATTCCCTGGACGCTAGCCATATGCAGATTGTTCAAGACATACAGTTAGAAGTCTCCGACACCCTCATCAAAGTCACTGCTCTATGTAAGGACATCCCTTATATTGAAGAAAAGGTGTTTAGTCGCAAGAGCAGGGATTTCTTAGAAATCTTTGGAGTTCCCATTACCCTTGAGGCAAAGTTAAACTATGCATAATCTCTATTTTAATAGGGAATTAAGCTGGTTGTCCTTCAATGAACGAGTCCTAAAAGAAGCCATAGATCCCAACGTTCCTCTACTGGAAAAGCTTAAATTTATAGGGATCTTTTCTTCCAACTTAGATGAGTTTTTTATGATAAGGGTTGCTGGTTTATTAGATCAGATAAAATTCGGTTATGAAAAAAAAGACCTCGGTGGGCTAACACCCATAGAACAGCTTTCAAAAATCAAATGTACCGTTACTAAGCTTATAGAGCTACAAGAAAATATATTCAACGACTTAGTCAGCGAGCTATCAAACCACTCTATTTTTTTTAACTCCCACCACGACTCTTTCCCACTGGACTCCATCTTCTTCAATGAAATTTTACCTGCCATTACCCCCATTACCATCAGCCCTGCCAACCCCTTTCCCTTTATTCATAATCTCAACATAAATATCTTTACAACCTTTGAAAAAGATTCAAGCAGGTATGATTCCATTATCATAATCCCAAACAATTTAAAAAAATTTTATATCTTTCAAAAAGATTTATCATTTTATATTTTCACTATAGATGACATAATCCTTCGCTTTATCAACTCTCTATATAAAGATTCCAACATATTACAAATCTTTCTATTTAAACTAACAAGAAATGCAGATCTTAGCTACCAAAGTGAGGAGGTAGAGGATCTATACAAAGAGATCCAAAATTCCCTTATAAAAAGGGTACTCGGCTCCCCTGTAAGACTGGAGATAAAAGGCTCTATCTCAAGCGATACCTTAGAACTTTTGCTCCATTCCTTTAATCTTACTAAAAATGATCTTTACTTTCATAACCGGTATATCGACTTAAAATTCCTCATAAACCTTGACGTGGATAGAACCGATCTTAAATATCCTCCTTTTCATCAAAACAATATCGTAATTACAAATACTAAAAATCTTTTTAATATAATTAAAAAAAGTGATCTGCTCTTTTTTAGACCTTATAATGATCTTACTTTTATTTCAAAACTTTTAGCGGAAGCCTCAGAAGATCCCGATGTAATCTCAATAAAGATGACCCTTTATAGGGCTAACAAAGATTCCTCTTTACTCAAGTCCCTTGAGAAAGCTGCTTTAAATGGTAAACATGTCTGCGTTGTTATAGAGCTTAAAGCCCGTTTTGACGAGGAAAAAAATTTAGAATGGGCTAAAAAGCTGGAACTTGCTGGCTGTATCGTAACCTATGGCTTTGTCGATCTTAAGATACATGCAAAAGCTCTAATCATAGTTAGAAGAGAAAAAGGTAAAATAGTAAGATACACCCATCTTTCCACAGGTAACTACAACGAGATAACTGCAAACCTCTATACAGATATAGACTTTCTCACCTGTGACGACCAGATTGGTAGTGATACAGTTAATCTCTTTAACTACATTATGAGTTATTCAGATCCCCTCGGCTGGTCTCGTCTTTTTATTGCTCCTTTTTACATCAGGAAAAAGTTGGTAGAACTAATCGATACTGAGATAGAACATGCCAAAAACGGGCATGAAGCTATGATGATCATCAAAATAAACTCCCTCTACGATAAACAGCTTACCGATAAGCTTTATGAAGCCTCAAATGCTGGTGTCAAAATCGATATAATCGTAAGGGGAATATGTTCCCTTATCCCTGGTTTAAAATCTATAAGCGATAACATACGTGTCAAAAGCATTATTGGCAGATTTTTAGAACATCCCCGAGTGTTATATTTCCATAACAACGGTCATTACAGGATCTTCCTTTCCACAGCCGATTGGATGGGTCGCAATCTCGATAGAAGAGTAGAAATACTTTTTGAAGTGACTACCCCTAGCCTCAAAGAAAAGCTTTTCAAGTACTTGCAGTTAAATCTTCAAGACAACCAAAAATCATGGACACTAAAAAGTAGTGGGGAATACACGAAAGATATCGCCAAAAAAAACAAAGTAAATCTTCAAACAGATATGCAAACGTTAGCTTTCTAGCCCACCGATATGTAGTATATCACCAAATAGAAAAAGAGGAAGATCATCACCCAGAGCAGAGCATCACCAATGTGGGGAACAATCTTTATCTCCTCGATCTTGTCCAATTTCTCCTTGTATTCACTGTATTTAATTTTATCATCTTCAAAAACCTTATAATACACCATATTATACACTACTTTTGTCAAACCTGCCGGGTTCTTCAAAACAAACTTCCCTTTTTCGATTATATCAACGAACAATATTCTCTTAATAACATTACCATACTTTATCACAACACCATCTACAAACCTTACAAAAACATCAGCACCTTTTCTATAAAACCAGTCGGTATCTAAAGTAATCGTTTCTGTTCTTTTGAGTAACGGTAGCATAAAAAAGAATGCAGCAGCAGAGAACATCAGTATCTGTAATTGCATCAACACATGGGATGCAGT